>NZ_JBMAWR010000035.1:0-42676 GCF_048586865.1 Pseudomonas bharatica
TATGGCGGGGGGGGGGGGGGCCCCCCCCCCCCCGCCCGAGCAGATGTCCGCACAGCAGGCCCGATTGCCCGCCGCCGATTACGAGACAGTCGAGCATTCAAACCCCCAGGGTGGCTTTCAGGTCCAGGGCTTCGCCGGACAGCTCGGACCACACGAAGCGGGCCAGGGCTCCGACGGTGACGAAGTCATAGGCGGCGGTCGGGTCGAGGGCGATATCCAGGTGCCGTTCGAGCGCAGCGATCAGCTCGACCCTGGCCACCGAGTCGAGGCCGATGTAGTCGAACGACAGGTTGTCGTGGATCTCCTCGGCGAAGTCCGGTTGGTGCACCTTCAGGTAATCGCGCAGACGCCCCTTGATCAGGGCGTTGACAGCGGCCAGCCCGTCTTCGCTGGCCCAGGAGGCGTCAGGGATCGGGGCGCAAAGCGTGGTTTCGGTAGTCATGGCGCAATGGCCTCCAGGCAGGACGGGGCGGACAGGCGGGTGGAATGAAGCAGCAGGCGATGGTCCTCCAGGCTGCCGTCGAGGTAGCGGGCGGCACACAGGTGGCGCTGCACCTTGCCGCTGGACGTACGGGGAATGCCGCCCTGGTAGAGGAAAACGATGCCCTCCAGGCGGACCTCGTGAGCGCTCATCAACACCGCCCGCGCCTCCCGGCACAGCCGGGGGAAGTCCAGCCCGGCGGCAGCGCGGTCGCGCCGTGGAAATTCGATGCAGGCGACCACCCGCGACGGGCCGCCGTCTTCCACGGCGAACACCGCCACGGCCGCCTTGGCCAAGGCCGGCAAGGCCTCGCGCAGGCTGGCCTCGAGGTCGTGGGGATGAAGATTGCGCCCGCGCAGGATGATCAGCTCCTTGATACGTCCGGCGATGTACAAGGCTCCCTCATGGAGCAAGCCCAGGTCACCGGTGCGCATCCACGGCCCCTGGCCACAGGCCGTGGTGGCGGCGAAGGTGGCGGCGCTGGCCTCGGCGTTGGCCCAGTAGCCTGCGGCGACACTGGGGCCGGCGAACCACACCTCGCCGGTCTGGCCGTCGGCGAGCACGGCGCGGCTTTCAGGATCGACGATCGCGACCCGGTGATCGCGCACCGCCGGCCCGCAACTGACCAGCGCCTTGCCCTCGACATCGAGGCTTCGAAGCCCGTCCGCCGTAGTGCCACCGGAGACGATCAGCGTGGCCTCGGCCAGGCCGTAGCAGGGCACCACCGTCCCCGGGCGCAATCCACAGCGGGCGAACTTCGCCTCGAACTGCTCAAGCACCGTGGCACTCACCGGCTCGGCCCCGCAGAAGAGGATGCGCAGGGCCGACAGGTCCAGTTGCGCGGCGCTGCGTTCGTCCATTTCGGCCTGCACGCACAGGGCCAGGGCGAAGTTCGGCGCAGCGGTGGCCACTGCCCGGCTTTGGCTGAGCAGGCTCAGCCAGCGCAGGGGCCGCTGCAGGAAGTGCATCGGCGCCATGAACAGGTAATGACCGCCCAGGGCAATCGGCTGCAACAGCGCGCCGATCAGGCCCATATCGTGGAATTGCGGGAGCCAGCCGGCGCCGACGAAGCCTTCGTCCAGGCGCGAGACCGACTGGATGGCGCGCTCGTTGGCGATCAGTTGGCCGTGGCGGATCATTACCCCCTTGGGTACCCCGGTCGAGCCGGAGGTGTACTGGATGAAGGCCAACTGCTCGGGCCCCGGACGCTCCAGCACCGGGCTGGCGCTCGCCGACGCCGGCGGTTCGCAATGAAATGCCAGGTCGGCGGCCAGGCCCTCGGCGACCGAAGCGCGCAATTCCGCCACGGTCAGCACCGCCACCGCACCGGCGTTCTTCACGATCTGCCCGAGCCGGGTGTAGTGATGGCTGTTGCGCGCCAGGTTGGCCGGGATGGGTACCGCCTGCGCATAAGCGCAGGCGAAGAACGCGATGACGAAATCCAGCCCGGTGGGGAACAGCAGCAGCACGTTGCGCTGCGCCAACCCGGCCTGTTGCAGCACCGCCGCATAGGCGCAGGCGCGCCGCTGCAACTCGCCATAGCTGAGAACCTGGCGATCCTCGTCCTTGTGGCCGATAAAGGTGTAGGCCGGGGCATCGGGCTGGGTCGCCGCGTAATGATCAAGGCAGTCGAGGATGGTGGCGGCGCGATCCAGAACCATCATGCCGGCACCTCCCCGCTGATCCGCCGCAGCATGCGGATGCCCGCCTCCACGGCATCGACGAAGCGCTCCAGGCTGTGCTCGCAGGTCAGCGGGCCGAGGCTGACGCGCAGGGTCGCCTGGATCGCCGCCTCGTCCAGGCCCATGGCCAGCAGCACATGGGAAAGGGACTTGGCATTGTTGCTGGAACAGGCCGAACCGAGCGAGACCTGGATACCGTGCATCTGGTCAAGCAGTGCCGCCAGGGACTCGGCACGGATTCCCGCGAAGCACAGGCTGAGGGTGTTGGGCGCCTGTTTCGTCGGGTCTGCCGAACCATGCACGGTCACTCCGGGAATGCGCCGCTGCAATTGCTCGATCAGGTGGGCACGGTAGGCGCCCATGCGCGCGATGGTATCGGGCATGGCCGCCGTGGCCAGCTCGGCGGCAACGCCCATGGCCGTGACCAGTGCCGAGGCCTCGGTTCCGCCGCGCAGGCCGCCTTCCTGGCCGCCGCCATGCAGCAACGGCTCGAGCACCACGCCACTGCGCAGGTACAGGCCGCCGATGCCCTTGGGCCCGCAGAACTTGTGGCCGGCGAACGACAGGCTATCGATGCCCAGCGCCTGGACGTCCACCGGGATCTTGCCCACGGCCTGCACGCCATCGACATGGAAGTGGATACCCCGACCATGCAGCACCCGGGCGATGTCGCCCACCGGCTGCAAGGTACCGACTTCGTTGTTCATCAGCATGATCGAGACCAGCCGGGTGTCGTCGCGCAGCGCCTGGCGCACCCGCTCGGCACTCACCAGGCCTTCGCGGTCCGGTGCCAGGCGGGTGACTTCGAAACCGAAGCAGCGCTCCAGATGGGCGGCGATCTCGAGGATCGAGGAATGCTCGATCGCCGAAATGACGATATGGGTCGGCCGGGCCACGCGGCCGATGGCACCGCAGGCGAGCAAGGCGCCCTTGATCGCCCAGTTGTTGGCCTCGGTGCCTCCCGAGGTGAAGGTCAGTTCGGCCGGCGCGCAGTTCATCAGGCCGGCGACCTGTTGCCGTGCCGTGGCCAGAGCGTTGCGGTTCTGCCGGGCCAGCGTATAGACGCTCGAAGGATTGCCGAAATGATCCAGGGCTTCGCTCAGGGCGCGGGAAGCTTCCTTGTACATCGGCGTGGTGGCGTTGTAATCGAAATAACCGAGAGTCGACATCCCGTTCTTCCTCAGGCGGCGTTGTAGTGCCGTAGCCGGGCAAAGAGTGAATTGAGCATTTCCAGGCAATGGTGTTGCGACGGTTCGATCTCGCCGAGCATCCGTTGCATATCGGCTGGAGTAATAGCGTCGATATGCGCCAGCGAGCGGCCGTCTACTTCGCTGCAGAATATATTTCCGGTGGCCAGGGAAGTTGCACAGCCCCAAGCCTGGTAACGAACATTGCGAATCGAGTTTTCGACCACTTCGAATTGCACGCGAATACGGTCACCGCATACGGGGTTGCCCAGTTCGATAGTTGCAGCCTGTTCATCGAGTTCGGCGGCATACAGCGGGTTGGAGAAGTTCCTGACGATAATATCGTTGAACATACAATGTCCTTTTGCGAGGTCCACATTTATCAACTGGCGATCGGGCACACCGGCGTTGCGTCGGACGTTTGTCCATCCATGGTCTTTTCCAGGTTCACCGCGCAGCAACCGAACTCCAGCGAGGACGGCGCGCGCATCACATATTCCATGCGCTGGCCGCTGCGGCCCGAAGGGCTCTCGCCTGGCAGCAGGATCACGATGTCTTCGGTCAGGATCATTCCCGGCGTAGCCAGCGCCAGCGGGTCGAGAATCCCCAGCACGCCCTTTTCGCCGGGCGCCACTTCACGGCTCAGGTCGTTCATGTCGCGTACGGTGAAGTGCACGTAGGGCGAGACGTGCTTGACCTGGTGCTCGTCGTCGATGGCCATGACGTTGGATTCCACCAGCGCATAGATATCCCGCACCGAGCCCGGGTCGATGCCCAGGTACTCCTGGCACATCAGGTTGAATTCGCGACGGGAGATCATCTGCCCGGTAAAGCGTTTCCAGCCGCCGAGGGTAATGACCCGGCTGCTGCGGTCCAGTTGCAGGCGCTGGCCGGTCTGCTTGAGGAACTGCAGCAGGCGGTGGATCAGGAACGGCGGGCCGATGATGTGGCGGGTGAACTGGTTTTCCCAGCCCTTGAGCCGGGCGATGGCCTGCTCCGGAACGAAGCGCTCCTCCTTGACCATGAACTCGTGGGTGTCCAGCAACCCGGCAAGCATGTTCAGCGCCTTGATCATGCCCATCTCCGGGATTTCCTCGGTGGACGGGCAGATATACAGGCCGGCGCCCTTGGAGATCCCGAGGAACTCGCGGTACATCGCATAGATGGCGACCACCGCGACATCCACGGTCTCGTGGCAGCGCCGGGAAATGCTCGGGATACCGCTGGTGCCGGTGCTGCGCATTTCATGTTCGATTCGGGCAAGCGGTTTGGACAGCAGCTCATGACTGCTGGCGGACTTGAACTTGGCGATCGGCACCAGCGGAATGCGGATCAGGTCTTCATACGTTGCAATGCTATGTTCATCGATGCCCTTGCTTTCGCACGCCTGGCGATAATAGGCATTGTTACGGTAATGAAAACGGAAGGCCTCGACGATCAGGGAAGTCTTGATTTCATCTAGGCGTGCCTGGGGCAAGCGATAAAGTTCCGATACCGAAGCGGCCGCGGCTTTCAACGGGTCGATACCCAGTTCTTTCAAGGCCGCAGAAAAATCGCTGTTGTTCATGAAGTTCCTCATTTCCATTGATGGTTGTTTTAAAACAGACAAGCGCAGGGGACCGCAGACCGAACATTGAAAGTTCGATCTTTTAAATCAACTTTTTCAGCGCCCGGCCGTCAGCGCAACGACAGCCCTGATAAAACAGGTCCGGTTGTACAAGCGAACAGGCAACTACCCGAAGCCATAGGACTTCGAATAATCAACGAGGGCTAATCAGAGGGGGTATTCATTTCATCAACATCCTTGTTGAGTTATACGAACCGGGTCGGTTCGCCGATCCATGGGTATTACGATGGAGGCACGATAAACCCTCTAGTGACTACAGAGTCAAGCAGTGACCTACAAGAAACCCTGTATTTTCTACAAGGTCGGCGGAACGCCTCCTACGCACCCGAATACAGGACACCTCGCCCCGCGATCCTTTATAGTGCCGCCCATGATCAGAGACCCTTTCGAACGCCTCGGCCTCGACCGTGAAGTGCTCACCGTCAGCCAACTCAACGGCCGCGCCCGCGTGCTGCTGGAAGATGTCTTCAGCAGCATCTGGGTCGAGGGCGAGATATCCAACCTCGCCCGCCCCGCCTCCGGCCATGTGTATTTCACCCTCAAGGACAGCGGTGCCCAGGTGCGCTGCGCGCTGTTCCGCAATAACGCGGCGCGGGTCCGCCAGGCCTTGCGTGACGGGCTGGCGGTGAAGGTGCGCGGCAAGGTCTCGCTGTTCGAGGGCCGTGGCGACTACCAGTTGATCCTCGACACGGTCGAGCCGGCCGGCGACGGCGCCCTGCGCCTGGCCTTCGAGGCACTCAAGGAAAAGCTCGGCGCCGAGGGCCTGTTCGCTGCCGAACGCAAGCGCTCGCTGCCGGCGCATCCGCAGCGCATCGGCATCATCAGCTCGCCCACCGGCGCGGTGATCCGCGACATCATCAGCGTGTTCCGCCGTCGTGCCCCGCAGGTCGAACTGAACCTGGTGCCCACCGCCGTGCAAGGCCGCGAAGCCATCGGGCAGATCGTCCGGGCCCTGCAGAAGGCCGATGCCCAGGGCTTCGACGCGCTGATCCTGGCCCGGGGCGGCGGTTCGCTGGAAGACCTCTGGTGCTTCAACGAAGAAGCCGTGGCCCGCGCCATCGCCGCCTGCGTGACGCCGATCGTCAGTGCAGTGGGGCATGAAACCGATGTCTCGATCAGTGACTTCGTCGCCGATGTCCGCGCGCCGACGCCGTCGGCCGCCGCCGAGCTGCTGGCGCCCGACAGCAGCGACCTGCAACGCCGCCTGGAAAGCCTGCAACGGCGCCTGTTGCTGCGCATGCAGAACCGCCTGATGCACGATCGCCTGCGCCTCGACGGACTCAGCCGGCGCCTGCGTCATCCGGGCGAGCGCCTGCGCCAGCAGGCCCAGCGCCTCGATGACCTGGACATGCGCCTGCGCCGCGCCTTCGAGCAGCGCCTGAACCAGCGCCGCGAACGCCTGGCCCGTCTCGACACGCGCCTTGCCGCGCAGCATCCGGGACGTACCCTGGCGCTGCTCAAGCAGCGCCTGGACAACCTGTCCGCGCGCCTGCCCCGGGCCATGCGCGACACCCTGAAGGATCGCCGCCAGCAGCTCCAGGCCCAGGTGCAGATGCTCGAAGTGGTCAGCCCCCTGGCCACCCTCGGTCGCGGCTACAGCATCCTGCTCGACGAACGCGGCCAGGCGATTCGCAGCGCCGCGCAAACGAACAATGGCCAGCGTCTCAAAGCCCGCCTCGGCGAAGGCGAGTTGCTGGTGCGGGTCGAGGACAACCACCAGACCCCGGTCACGCTTTCCCTTCTGGACTGAACCCATGCCACGACTGCTTTGCGCCTTTCTCCTGCTGTGCCTGACCTTCGCCGGCAGCGCCCATGCCAGCTACATCACTCGCCAGTTGAACAAACCGGTACCCGGCGGTGTGGCGGTGATCGACCTCGGGCCCTCGGCCCAAGCGCCGAGTGCGCGCTTCGACGGCAAGCCGGTACTGGTGGTGAAGGAGCAGGACAACTGGCTGGCCATCGTCGGCATTCCCCTGACCCAGAAGCCCGGCGTTGCCCGCATCACCCAGGGCAACCGCACCCTGACCTTCAACGTTGGCAGCAAGAAGTACCAGGAACAGCACATCACCTTGAAGAACCAGCGCCAGGTCAACCCGAACCCGGCCGACCTCAAGCGCATCGACGCCGAGCTGGCCGAGCAGATCAAGGCCTACCGCAGCTTCAGCCCCGGTACGCCGAGCAACCTGATCCTCGACAAGCCGGTCAGCGGCCCGCTGTCCAGCCGCTTCGGCGTGCGCCGTTTCTTCAATGGCGAAGAACGCAATCCGCATTCCGGCCTGGACTTCGCCGTGCCCGCCGGCACGCCGGTCAAGACCCCGGCCAACGGCAAGGTGATCCTCACCGGCAGCTATTTCTTCAATGGCAACACGGTGTTCGTCGATCATGGCCAGGGTTTCATCAGCATGTTCTGCCACCTGTCGAAGATCGATGTGAAACCCGGGCAGGTGCTGACCCGCGGGGCGGTGATCGGCAAGGTCGGCTCCACCGGCCGGGCCACCGGGCCGCACATGCACTGGAACGTCAGCCTGAACGATGCGCGGGTCGATCCGGCGATCTTCATCGGTGCGTTCCAACCCTGAACTACCCGCCAGGCGGCGCTCTTGCGCCAATCAAAAAGACCGCGCAACCGACGCGGTCTTTTTGATTGGAATGCGCGATTAAATGTCGGTAAAAAGCAGATTCCGCACATTTCTATCAATTTTTTCGAGGTGCTTGCCATCTTTCACCTCACTGGTTAGGGTTGAGGGCATGAAAACCTTTGAAACCCTCATCCGCCTCCGCCAACACCGCAGCCTTTGCCTGGTCAGTGCACGACTACCAAGCTGAATCGCGTCGCCTCGCCCATTCCAAGATTCCATGTTTCCGGCAGGCCCGTTCCAGGCCGCATCAAAAGGATTGCTCCCATGTCCATGCTCAAAGACCCTTCGAAGAAATACCGCGCCTTCCCGACCATCGACCTGCCCGACCGTACCTGGCCGTCGAAGACCATCACCCAGGCGCCGATCTGGTGCAGCTCCGATCTGCGCGACGGTAACCAGTCGCTGATCGAGCCGATGGATTCGGAAAAGAAACTGCGCTTCTGGAAGACCCTGGTCAGCGTGGGCGTGAAGGAAATCGAAGCGGCCTTCCCGTCCGCCTCGCAGACCGATTTCGACTTCGTCCGCACCCTGATCGAAGACGGCCACATCCCTGACGACACCACCATCCAGGTCCTGACCCAGGCCCGCGAAGACCTGATCTCGCGCACCTTCGAATCCCTGCGCGGGGCGAAGAAGGCCATCGTCCACCTGTACAACGCCACCAGCCCGTCGTTCCGCCGCATCGTCTTCAACCAGGACAAGCAAGGCGTGAAGGACATCGCGGTGAACGCGGCCAAGCTGTTCGTCAAGTACGCCGCCCAGCAGCCGGAAACCCAGTGGACCTTCCAGTACTCGCCGGAGACCTTCAGCGCGACTGAAATGGAATTCGCCAAGGAAGTCTGCGACGCGGTGATCGAGGTGTGGAACCCGACCCCGGAACACAAGATCATCCTCAACCTGCCGGCTACCGTCGAAGTCTCGACGCCGAACGTCTACGCCGACCAGATCGAGTGGTTCTGCCGCAACGTCAACCGCCGTGACAGCGTGATCATCAGCCTGCACTGCCACAACGACCGCGGCACCGGCATCGCCGCCACCGAGCTGGGCCTGATGGCCGGCGCCGACCGTGCCGAAGGCTGCCTGTTCGGCAACGGCGAACGTACCGGCAACGTCGACCTGGTGACCCTGGCCCTGAACCTCTACACCCAGGGCATCGACCCCGAGCTGGACTTCTCCGACATCGACGGCGTGCGCAAGGTGGTCGAGGAATGCAACCAGTTGCCGGTGCACCCACGTCACCCGTATGTCGGCGACCTGGTCCACACCGCATTCTCCGGCTCGCACCAGGACGCCATCCGCAAGGGCTTCGCCCAGCAGAAGGAAGACGCCCTGTGGGAAGTGCCGTACCTGCCGATCGACCCGGCCGACATCGGCCGCAGCTACGAGGCGGTGATCCGCGTCAACAGCCAGTCCGGCAAGGGCGGTATCACCTACCTGCTGGAACAGGAATACGGCATCAGCCTGCCGCGTCGCATGCAGATCGAGTTCAGCCAGGTGGTCCAGGGTGAAACCGACCGTCTTGGCCTGGAAATGACCGCCCAGCAGATCTACAACCTGCTGCACCGCGAATACCTCCAGGCCAACGCGCCGTACGCACTGGTCAGCCACCGCCTGCAGGAAGAAAACGGCCACAGTGCCGTGGAAGTGGAAGTCGCCGGCGAAGGCGAAACCACCCTGCACTGGCGCGGCAAGGGCAACGGTGCCCTGGAAGCCCTGGTCGCCGGCCTGCCGGTTGCCGTGGAGATCATGGACTACAACGAACACGCCATCGGCGCCGGCACCAATGCCAAGGCTGCGGCGTACATCGAACTGCGCGTGGCCGGTGGTCGTCCGGTGCACGGGGTGGGCATCGATGAAAACATCACCACTGCCAGCTTCAAGGCCCTGTTCAGCGCGCTGAACCGCTCCCTGACCCAGCAGGCGGCGAGCAAGGCAGCGTAAGCCGCCAGGCACGCTCGCTGCTCGACCAAGGCCCGCCTCCCGAAGGCGGGCTTTTTTTCGTGTGAAAAAAAAGGGGCGCCGACCAAGCGCCCCGAACAGCCGTAACCACTTATCCTTCGAGCAGCGCCATCGCCTCGGCGCTGCACTTCTCCACGGCGGCCCAGTCGCCGTTCCTGATCCAACTGCTATCCAGCATCCAGGTGCCACCCACGCACATCACGTTGGGCAGGCCCATGTAGCTGAGCAGGTTATCCGGACGAACCCCGCCAGTCGGGCAGAAACGCACATCGGCAAAGGGCCCGGCATAGGCCTTGATCGCCGCGATGCCGCCGCTGATTTCCGCCGGGAACAGCTTGAAGCGCCGGTAGCCGAGGGCGTAGCCCATCATGATTTCCGACGGCGTGCTGATCCCCGGCAGCAGCGGGATATCGCTTTCGACGCCGGCCTGGAGGATTTCCCGGGTCACGCCGGGGGTGACCACGAACTGCGCGCCCGCCGCTTCCACCGCCTCGAACTGGGCGCGGTCCAGCACGGTACCGGCGCCGATGCACAGCTGCGGACGCTGCTCACGCAATACCTTGATGGCCTTCAGGCCATGCTCGGAGCGCAGGGTCACTTCCAGGGTGCGAATGCCACCGGCGGCCAGGGCATCGGCCAGGGGCAGGATATCGGCCTCGCGGGCGATGGTGATTACCGGCAGGATGCGCGCCTGGTCGCAGATCGCATCGATCCGGGCGATCTTGTCGGCCATCGTCGGCAATGGCGTGGGGCGTTCGAGCGTGGTCATGACAGGGGTCCTTGGCTCATGGGCACCAGTAGATGCTCAAAGGGTCGTGAAGAAAGGCGCGAATCGGCATCTGCGCCGGCTCGTTGCCCGCCAGCGCGGCGCGCAGGGTAGCGAGTTTGCCGGAACCTTGCACGGACAAGGCGGTAAAGCCAGCCGTGGCCAACAGCCGCCGGGTCAGGCTCAGGCGCTGGTGCGGCACGCTCGGCGCCAGCATCGGCAGGCAGCGGCGCTCGCCATCGCGGCGCAGGCCTTCGGCAAGATTGGGGCTGTCCGGGAACAGCGAAGCGGTGTGCCCGTCATCGCCCATGCCCAGCACCAGCACATCGATCGGCGGCAGCTCGGACAGCGCCTGGTCGGCCGCCAGCGCGGCCGCCTCGAGGCTGGCGGCTTGGTGATAGAGGCCGACCAGGCGCGCCTTTGCCGCTTCGCCCTGAAGCAGATGGCGACGCAACAGACCTTCGTTGCTGTCGGCATGCTCTACCGGCACCCAGCGCTCGTCGGCGAGGCTGACGGTCACCTTCGACCAGTCCAGCGCCTCTTGCGCCAGGGCCTGGAAAAACGCAACAGGGCTGCGCCCGCCAGACACTACCAGGGTCGCCCCGCCCTGCCCGGCAATCGCTGCGCGCAGGCGCGCGGCGACGTCCGCGGCCAACTGCCGGGCAAGCTGCTCGGCGGTTTTCAATTCATGGATCGTGACCGTCGCCGGCCACTGCATTTCAGATATCGCCATACCACGACCTCCCATCGCGGGTAATCAGTGCCACCGCCGCCACCGGCCCCCAGGTTCCCGCGGCATAGGGCCGGGGCGCTTCGCCGGATTGCTTCCAGCCGGCGATCAACTGGTCGCACCATTTCCACGCGTACTCGATTTCATCCTTGCGCACGAACAGGTTCTGATTGCCGCGCATCACCTCCAGCAGCAGCCGCTCGTAGGCATCGGGAATCCGTGCGCTGCGGAAGCTGCCGTCGGAAAAATTCAATTGCAGCGGGCTGCTGCGCAGTTGCATGCCCTTGTCCAGGCCCTGTTCCTTGGTCATCACCCGCAGGGAAATACCCTCGTCCGGCTGCAGGCGGATGATCAGCTTGTTGCCGATCTGCAAACGCTGTTCCGCCGCGAAGATATAGTGCTGCGGTTCCTTGAAGTGAATGACGATCTGCGACAGTTTCTGCGGCATGCGCTTGCCCGTGCGCAGGTAGAACGGCACACCGGCCCAGCGCCAGTTGCGGATATCGGCGCGCAGGGCGACGAAGGTTTCGGTGTCGCTGTGGGTATTGGCGTTCTCTTCATCGAGATAACCCGGCAGCGCCCGCCCGTCGCTGTGCCCGGCGATGTACTGGCCGCGCACCACGCGGGTGCCCAGGCCTTCGCCGGTGATCGGCGCCAGGGCCTTGAGCACCTTGACCTTCTCGTCGCGGATGCTGTCGGCGGACAGGTCGCTGGGCGGGTCCATGGCGATCAGGCAGAGCAACTGCAGCAAGTGGTTCTGGATCATGTCGCGCAGTTGCCCGGCCTTGTCGAAATAGCCCCAGCGTCCCTCGATGCCGACCTTCTCGGCGACGCTGATTTCCACATGGGAAATCGAGGTCTGGTTCCACTGGGTTTCGAACAGGCTGTTGGCAAAGCGCAGGGCGATCAGGTTCTGCACCGTTTCCTTGCCCAGGTAATGGTCGATGCGATAGATGCGGTTTTCCGGGAAGAACTGCGCCACCGCGTCGTTGACCCGCCGCGACGACTCAAGGTCATGGCCGATGGGCTTCTCCAGCACCACCCGGGTACGCTCGGCCAGGCCGACCTTCGCCAGGTTCTCGCAGATACCTCCGTAGACCGCCGCCGGAGTAGCGAAATAGGCGATCAGCGGCGCTTCGGGGGTGACCTGCGCGGCCAGTGCCGGATAGGCCTGGGCGTCGAGGAAGTCCATATGCAGATAGTTCAGGCGGCCAAGGAAACGCTGCAACACCATGGTGTCCAGGGTGTCGGACGCGACGAACTCGTGCAGGTGCGCTTCGATCGAGGCCAGGTGCTCCTGCACGTTGCCGGGCTCGCGGGCCAGGGCCAGCAGGCGGGTGCGCTCATGCAGCAGCCCGGCTCGGTCGAGCTGGTAGAGGGCCGGGAACAGCTTGCGCAAGGCCAGGTCGCCAAGGGCGCCGAACAGGGCAAAGGTGCAAGGCTCAACACTGATCGAAGACATGATGTAGGTTCTTTTACCGAGTGCGTGTAGAAATATCGCGTTCCAGCGTGGATATCAAGAGCGAATGTAGTAATAACAACAACATCTGACCTGCAAGACAGATACAAGTGGTAGGTCTACCCTGCCATCAGTAGGATACAGACCCTGTAAACCCGGCCCCTGCTTGCGCGAACGGGCCGCACCCCCGACCGAAGGAACCCCAATGGACCGCGTGCGCAATCTTCTGGAGCAGATCCAGGGCCGTCTCGACGAGCTGAACAAGGCCGAACGCAAAGTCGCCGAAGTCATCCTTGCCGCCCCGCAGCAGGCCACCCGCTTCAGCATCGCCGCACTGGCCCAGGCGGCCAAGGTCAGCGAGCCGACGGTCAATCGCTTCTGCCGCTCCTTCGGCGTCAGCGGCTACCCGGAACTCAAGCTGCAACTGGCGCAAAGCCTGGCCAGCGGTGCAGCCTACGTCAGCCGCGCGGTGGAGCCTGACGACGATCCGGCGGCCTTTACCCAGAAAATCTTCGGCAGCACCATCGCCTCCCTCGACAGCGCCTGGCAGCAGCTCGACCCGGCGCTGATCAGCCGCGCCGTGGACATGCTGATCCAGGCCCGGCAGATCCATTTCTTCGGCCTCGGCGCCTCGGCGCCGGTGGCGCTGGATGCCCAGCACAAGTTCTTCCGCTTCAACCTCGCGGTTTCCGCCCATGCCGATGTCCTGATGCAGCGCATGCTGGCGTCCGTGGCGCATACCGGTGAGCTGTTCGTGATCATTTCCTATACCGGACGCACCCGGGAACTGGTGGAAGTGGCGCAACTGGCGCGCGACAACGGCGCCTCGGTACTGGCCCTGACCGCCGCCAACTCGCCCCTGGCCCGGGCCAGCAGCCTGAGCCTGAACATTCCGCTGCCGGAAGACACCGACATCTACATGCCGATGACCTCGCGGATCATCCAGTTGACCGTGCTGGATGTGCTCGCCACCGGCATGACCCTGCGCCGCGGCGCGGACTTCCAGCCGCACCTGCGCAAGATCAAGGAAAGCCTGAATGCCAGCCGGTATCCGCTGGATGATGAGCTGGGCTGATCCGGAATCTGCTTCAAGCTACGACGCGATCCCACAGGGGCCGCGTCAGCCTTTGTAAGTTTGTAAACTTACTACAAGGTTGCCTCAGAACGAGCTCTGCACCTTGATCCCCGCCACCAGCGCGTTGTCGACCTCGTCCACCCCACCCGGACTCTTGATGTATTGCAGGTTCGGCCGCACGGTCAGCCAGTCGGTGACGTGGAAACCGTAATACAGCTCGGCGTTGTACTCGCTGCGCTGGATCGGCACGAAGGCCGGGTTGTCGTAGTCATCGATGCCGTTGCCGGCGTTGATCAGCTCGGCCCGTTTCTTCACGTCGTCGTTGACGTGGATCCGCGCCACGCCAAAGCCGATGTCGTCCTTGGGCCGCCCGTCGAACGCGCCCTTGTAGACCAGGCCCACCTGCTGGTAGTTGTCGACCACGTTGGTGTCCCTGTCGTGCACGGTGAAGTTGGCGAACAGGCTCAGCCCGCGATTGGCGTCCCCCTTGTGCGCGGTGACCTGCTGCTGCGCCACCACCCACCAGCCATGCTTGCTCGAATGGGTACGGTCAGGGTCGCTGATGTCGTCGGCCTTGGCGGTGCTGTAGTAGTACCCCAGGCGGTACTCGCCCGGCAGCCCGCTGACCTGCGGCGACCAGACCAGCTCGACAGGCAGGATCATGCCCTTGGTCCCGCTGCCGCTGAGCTTGAAGCCGTTGCCGGTTTCCAGGTTCGACGGGTTCTGTTCGAACACCCCGACCTGGGCGAAGAACTCCGGCGTGATGTTGTACTTGACCCGCATCGCCCACTGGCTGACCGGCCAGTTGTACCAGATGCCGCCCACCCAGTTGCCCACCTGCGAACCACAGAACGCCAGGTTCTGGAAATCGCAGGGGAAGCTGTTGAAGTCCTCGCCTTCACCGAAGCGCCCGACCTTCACGTCGAGGGCGCCATCGAAGTATTTCTGCTTGATCCACATCTGCGTCAGCCGCCAGGTCTGGCCACGGCCCCAGACCTCCTGCACCGAGCTGAACTGCCCGGCGCGCGGATCGCTGATCCGGTCGTTGGACAGATTGCGCCCGCTGCGCTCGGTGATTGCCAGCTTGAACTCGGCATCGTGCCAGCCAAGGATCTTTTGCAGATCCAGCTTCATGCCCAGGGCGAACTGGTCGCTGTAGCGTGCGGTGCGGTCGTCGTTGTAGCCGCCGTGCAGGTTGGTCGCCGCCTCGCCGACATAGTCGAGGGTGAAGTCGTAGCCCTTGTCCAGCAGCTCGGTACGGGCCCCGCCCCAGTCGCCGGTCATCCATTTCGACGACGACTCGAAGGCCCCGGCGGCCAGCGCCGGGTTGCTCGCCACCGCCACCAGCAGGGCCAGCGGGGTCAATCCTGAAATGCGCTTGAAGTACTCCATCCGTTGTTTCCTCGTTTTCTTGTTATCGATGGTGATTCATGCACGGCAGGCGAAGTTCAAGGCTCAACGCCCTTTGAACTGCGCCACGTTGCCCTTGCTCGCGGGCGGGTTGCCGATCGCACCCAGGCGTTCGCCGCTGGCAGCGTCGAACAGCAGCACCCGGGCAGGATCGAATTGCAGGGTCAGGCTGTCACCGACCCGCGCCGGAACATCCGGCGCCAGGCGGCAGCAGACCTTGGTCTGGTTGAGGGTGACGAACACCAGCAGGTCCGGCCCGGTGGGCTCGGTGATCTGCACCTCGGCGCGGATGCTCGGCATGCCGTTGCCTTCGCCGGGCGCCAGGCTGATCTGTTCCGGGCGAATGCCGAGGATCACGTCGCGATCCTCCAGCCCGGCCTCGCTCAAGCCCAACGGCAGCTCGCAGCGTGCCTGGCCGCTGTCGAGCAGCGCCTGCAGGCGCCCTTCGCGCCGCTGCAGGCGCAATGGAATGAAGTTCATCGGCGGCGAGCCGATGAAGCTGGCGACGAACAGGTTGGCCGGGTCGTTGTAGATCTGCTGCGGCGTACCGAACTGCTGGATCAGGCCGTCCTTCATCACCGCCACCTTGTCGCCCAGGGTCATGGCCTCGATCTGGTCGTGGGTGACGTACACCGTGGTGGTCTTCAGGCGCTGGTGCATCAGCTTGATCTCGGTGCGCATCTCCACCCGCAGCTTGGCATCGAGGTTCGACAAGGGTTCGTCGAACAGGTAGATCTTCGGCCGCCGCGCCAGCGCCCGGCCCATGGCCACGCGCTGCTGCTGGCCGCCGGACAGCTGGCCGGGCTTGCGCGCCAGCAAGTGCTCGATCTGCAACAGCCGCGCGACCCGCGCCACTTCCTCGTCGATGGCCGCCGCCGGCATCTTGCGGATCTTCAGGCCGAAGGCGATGTTGTCGCGCACGTTCATGGTCGGGTACAACGCGTAGGACTGGAAGACCATGGCGATATCCCGATCCTTCGGGCTCATGCCGCTGATATCGGCCTCATCCACCAGGATCGCCCCGCCGCTGATCTGCTCAAGGCCGGCAATGCAGTTCATCAGCGTGGATTTGCCGCAGCCGGAGGGCCCGACGAGGATCAGGAATTCCCCGGAATCGATCTTCAGTTCGATGTTCTTCAAGGTATCCGGCAGACCGCTGCCGTAGCTTTTGTTGACGTTGCGCAGTTCCAGCGTTGCCATGCTTCACCCCTTGACCGCGCCGGCCGTCAGCCCGCGCAGGAAGTATTTGCCCGCAAGGACATAGACCAGCAGGGTCGGCAGGCCGGCGATCATCGCGGCGGCCATGTCGACGTTGTATTCCTTGACCCCGGTGCTGGTGTTGACCAGGTTGTTCAGGGCCACGGTGATCGGTTGGGCGTCGCCGCTGGCGAACACCACGCCGAAGAGGAAGTCGTTCCAGATCTGGGTGAACTGCCAGATCAGGCAGACCATGATGATCGGCACCGACATGGGCAGGAGGATCCGCCCGAAGATGGTGAAGAACCCCGCGCCGTCCAGCCGCGCCGCCTGCACCAGGGCCTGGGGCACGCTGCAGTAGTAGTTGCGGAAGAACAGCGTGGTGAAGGCCAGGCCGTAGACGATATGCACCAGCACCAGGCCGGTGGTGGTGCTGGCCAGGCCGAGCTTGCCCAGGGTGAAGGAGGCCGGCAGCAGCACGGTCTGGAACGGCAGGAAACAGCCGAACAGGAGCAGGCCGAAGAACAGCTGCGAACCGCGGAAGCGCCACATCGACAGGACGTAGCCGTTGAGCGCGCCGAGCAAGGTGGAGATCAATACCGCCGGCACGGTGATCTTCACCGAGTTCCAGAAATAGCCGCCCACCGTGTCCCAGGCCTTGATCCAGCCGATCCCGGTGATCACCTGCGGCCAGCTCAGCAGGTTGCCGGCGCGGATGTCCTCGGGGGTCTTGAAACTGGTCAGCAGCATGACCAGCAGCGGCACCAGGTACAGGGCGCAGGCGGCCAGCAGGGTGGTGTAGATGGCGATGCGGCTCAGGCGCAGCGATGGGCTAGTCATGGCGCTTGCCTCGCAGTTCCGAATACAGGTACGGCACCAGGATCGCCAGGATCACGCCCAGCATCAGGATCGCGCTGGCCGAGCCCATGCCCATCTGACCGCGGCTGAAGGTGAAGGAGTACATGAACATCGCCGGCAGGTCGGAGGCGTAGCCCGGGCCGCCGGCGGTCATGGCCGCCACCAGGTCGAAGCTCTTGATCGCGATGTGGGCAAGGATCATCAGCGCACTGAAGAACACCGGGCGCAGGCTCGGCAGGACGATGCGCAGGTAGATGACCGGCAGGCTCGCGCCATCGACCTGGGCGGCACGCACGATGGACGAATCGACGCCGCGCAGCCCGGCCAGGAACAGCGCCATGACAAAGCCCGAGGCCTGCCACACGGCAGCGATCACCAGGCAGTAGACGACGCGGTCCGGGTCTACCAGCCAGTCGAAGCGAAAGCCCTCCCAGCCCCAGTCGCGCAGCAGCTTGTCCAGGCCCAGGCCGGGATTGAGCAGCCATTTCCAGGCGGTGCCGGTGACGATCATCGACAGCGCCATGGGGTACAGGTAGATGGTGCGGATAAAGCCCTCGCGACGGATGCGCTGATCCAGCAGCACGGCCAGCAGCACTCCGACGGCCAGGCTGATGGCGATGAACAGCCCGCCGAACACCAGCAGGTTCTTGCTCGCCACCCACCAGCGGTCGTTGTCCATCAACCGCGCGTACTGGGCCAGCCCGACCCATTTGTAGCTGGGCATGAAGCTGGAGTTGGTGAACGACAGGATGAAGGTCCAGAGGATGTAGCCATAGAAGCCCACCAGCACGATGAGCATGCTCGGGGCCAGGACCAGTTTGGGCAGCCAGCGCTGGAGGGCGTCCAGGGGGGAGGCTCGCCGCTGGGCGATTGCAGTGGTCATGATCGGGGATCTCCGGTGTGAACAAGCCAGCCCAAGGAACAGCACATGACTTATTGATCTAGCCGGGACCTTGTGGGAGCGGGTTCACCCGCGATTGCGTTGGTGAATTCACTATCGTAATCGCGGGTAAACCCGCTCCCACAAGACCGCGCCGCTTGATCGATATTCGTACTACCTGGCCGCCTTGATCGCCGCGTTGAGCTGCTTCACCGCCGTCGCCGGCTCGGCCTGGGGATCGTTGAGGAAGTTGGTCACCACATCGAAGATGGCGCCCTGCACCGCCAGGGTCGTGGCCATGTTGTGCGCCATGCTCGGTTGCAGGCCGTCGCCCTTGGCCGCTTCCTTGAAGTCCGCCGCCGATTTCTGCGTGCAGGCGTCGAACTTGCTCATGTCCATGTCCTGGCGCACCGGCAGCGAGCCCTTGTTCTGGTTGAACACGGTCTGGAACTCCGGCTCCAGGGCGACCTTGGCCAGGTCGTTCTGCGCCTTGATGTCGTTGGCGTCCTTGAGCTTGAACATCGCCAGCGAGTCGATGTTGTAGGCGAAGCTGCCCTGGGTCCCGGGGAAGGCCACGCACTGGTAGTCCTTGCCAGCCACCTTGCCGGCAGCGCTCCACTCGCTCTTGGCCCAGTCGCCCATGATCTGCATGCCGGCCTTGCCGTTGATGACCTCGGCGGCGGCGATGTTCCAGTCGCGCCCGGCGCGGTTGGGGTCCATGTAGGTGCCGAGGCGCTTGAGGGTGGCGAAGGCCTCGGTCATCTGCGGCCCGGTCAGGGTCTTCTCGTCGAGGTCGACGAAGGCGGCGTGGTAGCCCTTGGGCCCGAGGATGCTCAGCACCAGGTCTTCGAACACCGTGCTGTCCTGCCAGGGCTGGCCGCCGTGGGCCAGGGGAATGAAACCGGCGGCCTTGAGCTTGTCGGCGGCGGCGAAGAGCTCGTCGAGGGTGGTCGGCACCTTGGCTCCGGCCTTGTCGAACACCTGCGGGTTGATCCACAGCCAGTTGACCCGGTGGATGTTCACCGGCACTGCGACATAGTGGCCGTCGTATTTCATGATATCGGCGACCTGCCTGGGCAGCAGGTCGTCCCACTTGTTGGCGGCGGCCACGTCATCCAGTTCGGTGAGCAGGCCGAGGGCGCCCCACTCCTGGATATCCGGGCCCTTGATCTGCGCAGCGGAAGGCGGGTTGCCGGAAATGGCGCGGGTTTTCAGCACGGTCATGGCGGCAGCACCACCGCCACCGGCGACGGCATTGTCCTTCCACACGAAGCCGTCCTTCTGCACTTGTTGCTTGAGGGTTTCCACGGCCTTGGCTTCACCGCCGGACGTCCACCAATGCAGGACATCGACGGTACCGGGATTATCGGCGGCGTGGGCAGCGAGGGGAAACAGCGAGGCCAGGGAAACGACGGCGGCGAGACGGGTAAGCGCATTCATCGGGAGAAGCCTTTTTGTTGTTTTCACTGGAGTCTAATCAGGGGGTGGAAGGCGGAGGTAACGAAGGGATGCGGGAATGTCACCAGGCAGTGACATTGGCGCTGATCTCATCGCTGGCAAGCCAGCTCCCACAGGGTGGGAGCTGGCTTGCCAGCGATGAGACCCGGGAGATCAATCAAGATACCGGGGCAGGCTCAGGGTCACCCGCAACCCACCCTCCCGGAGATTCCTCAAACTCACCTCCCCGCCATGGCTATGGGCAATATTCCTGGCAATCCCCAGGCCCAGGCCATACCCCTGCTGCTTCCCGGCCAGGCGGAAATGCGGTTCGAACACCTGTTCCAGCTGTTGCGCCGGCACCCCGGGGCCTTCGTCGTCCACATGCAGAACGAAGCTGTCCTCGCTATCGATGATCCGCAGGTGCGCCCGCTCGCCATATTTCAACGCGTTGTCGATCAGGTTGCCGATACAGCGGCGCAACGCCAGCGGCTTGCCCGGGTAGGCCGCTTCGGCATGCCCTCGGATGGTCACCCGGCCGCTGGCAAGGTAAGGCTCGACCAGGCATTCCAGCACCTGGTTGAGATCGATGGCTTCGATGTTTTCGTGGATATCCGTGTCCTTCACGCATTGCAGCGCGCCTTTCACCAGCATCTCCAGTTCGTCCAGATCCCGTCCGAACTTCGCCTGCACCTGCTCGTCCTCCAGCAGCTCGACGCGCAAGCGCAAGCGCGTGATCGGCGTACGCAGGTCGTGGGAAATCGCGCTGAACAATTGGCTGCGCTCGGTGAGATAGCGGCTGATGCGCTCGCGCATGGCATTGAAGGCGCGCGCCACTTCCTCCACCTCGCTGCCGCCGCCCTCCACCACCGGCGCCACGTCCGCGCCGAGGGACATTTCCCGCGCCGCCAGGGCCAGGCGCTTGAGCGGCCTGCTCTGCCAGTGGACCAGCAGGCCGATGAACAGCAGCAGGAAGAAACCGGTGAAACCGATGAACAGCACCTGCTGACGCGGCAGCCCTTCATCTTCGAGGGTGGTGTAGGGCTCGGGCAGCAGCGAGGCGATATACAGCCACTCGCCCTCGGCCAGGCGGATCTGGGTGACCAGCACCGGCGGCTCCACCGGCTCCAGCGTGAGCGCGTAATGCGCCCAGGAACGCGGCAGTTCGTCGAGCTTCAGGCCACTGTTGAAAATCCGCAGGTCCTGCGGGCTGACGAACTCCACCGAAATGCGCATCTCGCCCAGGCGCTGGCGCAGCACTTCGTCCACCGCGGCGATGACCGCCTCCTTGCGCGGCGTGCTGGGCAGCACCTGCATGTCCAGCGGGCGATCGTTGAGTGAGACGAAGAAGCGCGTGCCGCCCATGCTGCGCAACTGGTCCAGCACCAGCGGTCGATAGGCCAGGGGCAGCGAGCGGAAGTAGCTGACACTGGCGCTCATCGAATGCGCCAGGCTTCGCGCACTGGCGACCAGCCCCTCGCGCTGGCTGGCACGCAGTTGCGACAGCCAGATCAGGCTCGACAGGCCCTGGGCCAGCAGCACCACCAGCAAGGTCAGCAGCAGCATCCGCCCCAGCAGCGAACGCGGCAGCGGCAGGCGCCGACGGCGCTCAGTGCGACGCAGCAACACTGGCCGCCAGCAGGTAACCGCTGCCCCGCACGGTCCGGATCAGCCGCGGCGGCTTGCCGGTGTCGCGCAGGCGCTGGCGCAGACGGCTGACCGCCATATCGACGATGCGATCCAGTGGCATCGGCTCGCGTCCGCGCGTGGCATTGCCGATGGTGTCGCGGTCGAGAATCTGTTGCGGATGATCGAGGAAAAGCTTGAGCAGGGCGAAGTCGGCGCCCGACAGAATCACCTCCTCGCCGTCGCGATGGAACAGGCGATGGCTGACGGTATCCAGGCGCCACTCATCGAAGGCCAGCACCTCGCCGCCAGGGGCCTGGAACCCGGCCCGGCGCAACAGCGCCTTGATCCGCGCCTGTAGTTCGCGCGGGCTGAAGGGCTTGCCGAGGTAGTCGTCGGCCCCCAGCTCCAGGCCGATCACCCGATCGGCCTCGTCGGAGCTGGCGGTCAGCATGATGATCGGCACGCGGGCCTGGCGCGGATGCTCGCGCACCCAGCGGCACAGGCTGAAACCGTCCTCGTCGGGCAGCATCACATCGAGGATCACCAGGTCGCTGCCCTCGGCATCCAGCGCCTGGCGAAACGCCTGGCCGTCGGCCACGGCGCGCACCTGGAAACCGCAGCGGCTCAGGTAGGCGTCCAGCAGTTCACGGATGTCCTGGTCGTCATCCACCAGCAGAATCGACTTGCTCACGAAAGAGGTCCTTGTCCTTGACCGGGAATCAAGCCCCGGAGGTTCCCGCCAGCGCTTGCTGCAATGCCACGCCGGCACCCAGCAGCCCGGAGAATTCGGCGGTCACCAGCCACACCGGGATGCCCTGGAAATAGCCGCTCATGCAGCCTTTGTCAGCAAAGCTTTCGGCAAAGCCGCTGCGCAGGAAAAGTCGGCTGAAACGCGGCACCACGCCGCCGACGATATACACCCCGCCGCGCCCGCCGAGGGTCAGCACATCATTGCCGGCGACCCGGCCGAGAAAGCGGCAGAACTGCTCGATCACCGCCAGCGCCACCGGCTCGCCCGACAGCGCGGCTTCGGTGATGGCAGCGGGCGTCGCCAGGGTCGGCGCGTGGCCGTCGAGGCTGCAGATGGCGTGGTACAAGCGCAAAAGTCCGCCACCGCTCAATACGGTCTCGGCACTGACGTGCCCGGTATGTTCGGCGATGGCCTGGCGAATTGCTGCCTCGCGGGCGTCGTTGACCGGCAGGTCGACATGCCCGCCCTCGCCTGGCACGGCCAGCCAGCGCCCCTCTTCCAGACGCAGCAGGCTGGCCACACCAAGGCCGGTGCCGGGGCCGATGATCAGCGCTGGGCGGCTCAGGTCGGCCTCGCCGGCGCAAACACTGATCCGCTCGTGCGGTTGCAGGCGGGTCATGCCCAGGGCCATGGCGGAGAAATCGTTGATCAGCAGCAGGTGCTCGACCTGCAAGGCAGCGCAGAAAATGCTGCGGTTGATCCGCCAGTGACTGTTGGTAAAGCGGAACTCCTCGCCCGACACCGGTCCGGCCACCGCCAGGCACACCGCCTGCAGCTCGCCACGGGCAATGCCCTGGCCCTCCAGGTAAACGCCGATGGCCTGTTCCGGGCTGCTGTAGTCCGCTGCCTGGAATACCTGCACGGCATGCAGGGCATCGTCGCGCCACAGGGCGAAACGGGCGTTGGTCCCGCCGATATCGCCTACCAGCGAAACGCTCATTTGCACCCCTCCAGCGCCTGGGTGAAGGCACTCGCGCCCTTCTCCGCCGGGCTGAAGGCCTGGCGCATGAAACCGAACAGCTCGCGGCCACAGCCGAGGTCATTGCCCAGTGGCGCAGGCGGGACCTCGCGGGCGGCCAGTTCATCGTCCGGCACCCGTACCAGCAGGCTGCCGGTGGCGCCATCGACGCGCACGATATCGCCGTCGCGCACCCGGGCCAGCGGCCCGCCGTCATAGGCCTCGGGGCAGACATGGATGGCCGCCGGGATCTTGCCCGAGGCACCGGACATGCGCCCGTCGGTGACCAGCGCGACCTTGAAGCCGCGGTCCTGCAGCACGCCAAGGAACGGCGTCATCTTGTGCAGCTCGGGCATGCCGTTGCAGCGCGGGCCCTGGAAGCGCATCACGGCGACGAAGTCGCGCTCCAGCTCACCGGCCTTGAAGGCATCGGCCAACGCCTGCTGGTCGTGGAAGACCCGCGCCGGCGCCTCGACCACCTGGTGCTCCGGAGCCACGGCCGAGACCTTCATTACGCCCCGGCCCAGGTTGCCCTCCATCACCCGCAGTCCGCCTTCGGCGGAGAACGGCCGGGCCACCGGGCGCAGGATCGACTCGTCGAGGCTTTGCCGCGGCCCCTCGCGCCACACCAGCGCGTCGCCATCGAGGAAGGGTTCCTCGACGTAGCGGCGCAGGCCTCGACCGGCCACGGTGTTGACGTCCTCGTGCAGCAGGCCGGCATCGAGCAGCTCGCGGATCAGGAAGGCCATGCCCCCGGCCGCCTGGAAGTGGTTGATATCGGCCTTGCCGTTCGGATAGACGTGGCAAAGGGTCGGAACCACTTCGGAAAGATCGGCCATGTCCTGCCAGGTCAACTGGATTCCGGCGGCCTGGGCGATGGCCGGGATATGCAGGGTGTGGTTGGTGGAGCCGCCGGTGGCGTGCAGGGCCACCACCGAGTTGACGATCACCTTTTCGTCGACGATTTCGCCGATCGGCATGAAGTTGCCGCTGGCCTTGGTCAGCCGTGTGACCTGCTGCGCGGCCGCCACGGTCAGGGCATCGCGCAGCGGCGTATAGGGATTGACGAAGGACGCACCCGGCAGGTGCAGGCCCATCACTTCCATGAGCAACTGGTTGGTATTGGCGGTGCCATAGAAGGTACAGGTGCCGGGGCTGTGGTAGGACTTCATCTCCGACTCCAGCAACTGTTCGCGGCTGGCCTTGCCTTCGGCGTAGAGCTGGCGCACCTCGGCCTTTTCCTTGTTGGAAATGCCCGAGGGCATCGGGCCACCGGGGACGAACAGCATCGGCAGGTGACCGAAGCGCAGTGCGCCCATCATCAGGCCGGGGACGATCTTGTCGCAGATGCCGAGCATCAGCGCCGCATCGAACAGGTTGTGCGACAGCGCCACGGCGGTGGACATGGCGATCACCTCGCGGCTAGCGATGCCGATCTCCATACCCGGTTCACCCTGGGTGACACCGTCGCACATGGCCGGCACCCCACCGGCGAACTGGCCGACCGAGCCTATGTCGCGCAGGGCCTGCTTGATCTGCTCGGGGTAGTGCTCGTAGGGCTGGTGGGCGGAGAGCAGGTCGTTGTAGGCGGAGACGATGGCGACGTTGGCCGAATTGGTCAGGCGCAGGGTCTGCTTGTCATCGGCGCCGCAGCCGGCCACGGCATGGGCGAAGTTGGCGCATTGCAGGCGGGCACGCATCGGGCCGTCGCTGGCGGCGCCGCGGATCAGTTGCAGGTAGCGTTCACGGGTGGGACGGCTGCGGGCGATCAACCGCTCGGTGACCTCGACAATACGCGGATGCATGAACTCGACTCCAGGCTAAACGGTGGTGGCGACGCTCTGGCGATTTTCCCTTCCAAACGATTGCGCCTACGCTCAGGCCAAGTGCCGGTAGAAAAGGACTGGATCGCTCGACGTGGTAATTCGAACAAAATATTGCCAGCAGCTACGCTTGTTTTCTATCTGTTTCCGATTAATCTTGTAATTACAACAACAAAATTCCGTACAGTACGCGAGGTGGTGCCATGACTATCCGGATTGCAATCAACGGCTTCGGCCGCATCGGCCGCAACCTGCTGCGCGCACTCTATACCCAAGGCTACCGCCGCGACCTGCAGGTCGTCGCCATCAACGATCTGGGCGACAGCGCCATCAATGCCCACCTGCTCCGCTACGACAGCGTCCACGGCCATTTTGCCGCCGAGGTGTCCTTCGACCAGGAGAGCCTGACAGTCAACGGCGACCGCATTGCCGTCAGCGCCATCCGCAACCCGGCGGAACTGCCGTGGCGGGCCGAGGGTGTCGATGTGGTGTTCGAATGCACCGGGCTGTTTACCGATCGCACCAAGGCAGCGGCGCATATTACCGCCGGAGCGCGCAAGGTGATCATCTCGGCGCCGGCCAAGGGCGCGGATGCCACTGTAGTCCATGGCGTCAACCACGACATCCTGCGCGCCTCGCACCAGATCATTTCCAATGCCTCCTGCACCACCAACTGCCTGGCCCCCGTGGCCCAGGTGCTGCACCGCGAGCTGGGCATCGAGCAGGGCCTGATGACCACCATACACGCCTATACCAACGACCAGAGCCTGACCGATGGTTACCACAGCGATCCCTACCGCGCCCGCGCCGCGACCCAATCGATGATCCCGAGCAAAACCGGGGCCGCCGAGGCGGTGGGCCTGGTCCTGCCGGAACTGGCCGGCAAGCTCACCGGCATGGCGGTACGGGTGCCGGTGATCAATGTGTCGCTGGTGGACCTGACCGTCACCCTCGCCCGGCCGACCACGGCCGAGGACGTCAATGCGCTGTTCAAGGAAGCCAGTCGCGGTTCGAAAATCCTCGGCTACAACGATCTGCCGCTGGTGTCCTGCGACTTCAACCACAACCCGTTGTCGTCGATCTTCGATGCCAATCACACCAAAGCCAGCGGGAAATTGCTGAAGGTGATGGCCTGGTACGACAACGAATGGGGCTTCTGCAACCGCATGCTGGATAACTGCCTGGCACTGTGGAACGCCCGCTAGACGGGGCTTTCGGCGTTTGGCCGGCGGGCATCCCAGGCACTGCCCGCCAGCGCCGTGCTACTTACCGCTTGACCGAAGCCGTTAATGACAATCAATATCATTAGCAAATTCCGGTCGGGTATTCCCGTGAGCCACTCTCACTTCAACACCGTTTTTCTCGCCCAACGGGTGACCCTGTTGCGTACGCTGCAGCGCATGGTGGACAACCCCAGCACCGCCGAGGACCTGCTGCAGGAAACCTACCTGCGGGTCACCCGGGCACTGGGCGAGCGTCCCATCGAGCACCTTGAACCGTTCGTCTTCCAGACTGCGCGCAACCTGGCGCTGGACCATCTGCGTGCGCGCCGGGTCCAGGCCCGTACGCTGGTGGACGATGTGCCGGAGCAGATCCTGCACAATGTCGCGGCGCCGGTCAGCAGCGCCGAAGACGCCGCCCACGCGCAAAAGCTGCTCAAGCGCCTGAGCGGCTCGCTGGCGCAACTGACCCCGCGCCAGCAGCGCATCTTCATCCTCAGCCGGCTGCATGGCGCCAGCTACCTGGAGATCGCCGAGCAACTGAAGGTCTCCGCCAGCACGGTGCAGAAGGAACTGAAACTGATCATGGCGATCTGCATGGGCGTCGCCGATCGGCTCGACGGCAACTGAAGGTTCCTTGCCTGCCCTTGCGTTTGCCGCGATCATGACGCCCACGACAAGACAGCCGCCACGCCCCAAGGACCCTCCGTGACCGAACCCGCCCATCAGCGCCCCGCGCCGCATGCGACTGCCCGCGACCAGGCCATGGACGAGGCCCTGGACTGGCTGATCCGCCTGCAATGCCCCAGCGATGACGACACCCGCGCCTTCGAAGCCTGGCTGCAAGCCAGCCCGGACAACGCCCAGGCCTATGTCGATGCCGAAGCGCTGTGGAACGGCGGTGCCGTGCGCCAGGCGGCCGGTGAGCTGCAGCGAAAACGCAAGGCCTCGCCTCTGGCACGCCTGCGCCCGCACTGGAAGCCGCTGTCCGTTGCAGCGGTGTTGCTGGTGGGTGTCCTGACCGCCGGGAACCTGCCCGTGCGCCTGCAGGCCGATCACCTGACCGTGGTCGGCGAGCGCCAGCGGGTCGAACTGAACGACGGCTCAAGGGTACTGCTCAACACCGATTCGGCCTTTTCCAGCGCTGTCGATGCGCGCCAGCGGGTCGCTCGGCTGTACCAGGGCGAGGCCTATTTCGAAATCCCCGGCGGGCTTGACCAGCCCTTCGAACTGCAAGCCGGGCCGCTGCGCGCCAGCGTGCGCGACAGTGATTTCGCGGTGCGCTACCTCGATGGCGAAGCGCTGGTGCGGGTACAGCGCGGCGATGTCGATGTGCTCGCCAGCCAGGACCAGCGCATCCGCCTCACCAGCGGCGAAAGCATCCGGGTCGGCCCCGACGGTTTCGGCGAACGGCAGCGCGCCGACCTGCAGAAGGACCTGGCCTGGGTCCAGGGTCGGCTGATCTTCGAAAACTGCCCGTTCAGCGAGGTGCTGGCCGAGCTGCGCCGCTACTACCCCGGCTGGATCATCAATACCAACCACAGGCTGGAGCAGGTGGCGGTGACTGGCAACTACCGCCTCGACCAGCCGCTGGAAGCCGTGCGCGCCCTGGCCCACATCACCTCTTCGCAAGTGCGGGAATTGCCAGCCGTGGTGATTATCAACTGAGTCGAAGGTTTTTTTACGCGATCCCCTGAGGTCGTACGTCTCGTTATAGCCAATGCAACTGATTCTTGTTTGAACCAGTAGCCACCTATAACGACGCGCGACAGGGAGCGCCTTTCGATGCCCACCGGATCCACCCGCCGAAACCCCAGCCCCGCCCGCAAGCCGGGCCTGCCACGTTGCACGCTCTCCCTGCTGACCCTGGCCATGCTCGCCAGCAGCGCCGCCAGCCTGCCGGCGCTGGCCGCCGCGCCGGCGCAAGTGCCTGCCCAGCGCATGGGTGACTACCGCTTCAACATTGCCCAGCAACCGTTGGTGTCAGCGTTGAACGCCTTCAGTTCGGTGACCGGCTGGCAGGTCGGCTTGTCCGCCGAACTGGGACAGAATGTGGTATCGGCGGGCGTGCGCGGTTCGCTGCCGCCGGAGCAGGCCCTGCAACGGCTGCTGCTGGGCACCGGCCTGACCTACCGCAAGCTGGGCAGCAACAACGTCGCCATCGAGCGCAGCCAGTCCCAGGCCATCGCCCTGCAACAGGTGACCATCAGCGCCACCCGCAGCGCCCAGGACGTCAGCCAGGTGCCCAGTACCGTCAGCGTGCAGACCCGCGAACAACTGGACCGCAACAACGTCAACGACATCAAGCAACTGGTGCGCTACGAACCGGGTGTCTCGGTCAGCGGCACCGGCCAGCGCAGCGGCCTGAACGGCTACAACATCCGCGGCATCGACGGCGAGCGGGTACTGACCCAGATCGACGGCGTGGCGATTCCCGACAGCTACTTCTTCGGCCCCTACGCCCAGACCCAGCGCAACTACGTCGATCCGGAGATCGTCAAGCGCGTGGAAATCCTCCGCGGCCCGGCCTCGGTGCTGTACGGCAGCAACGCCATCGGCGGCGCGGTGAGCTACTTCACCCTCGATCCGGACGACATCATCAAGCCGGGCCAAGACGTCGGCGCGCGCCTGAAGGCCGGCTATAGCTCGGCCGACAACAGCTGGCTGAAATCCGCCACCGTCGCCGGCCGCGAAGGCGGGTTCGACGGCCTGCTGCACCTGAGCCGGCGTGACGGCCACGAGACCGAATCCTACGGCGAGCACGGCGGTACCGGCCTGAGCCGCACCGAGGCCAACCCGGAAGACGTGCAGACCACCAACGTGCTGGCCAAGCTGGGCTGGAACTACGCCGACGACGGGCGTATCGCCCTGACCTACGAGCGCTACAAGGACGACCGCGACCTCGACCAGAAAAGCGCGGTCGGCGGCCCCTTCACGCCGAACCCGCTGAACTTCTACCAGGACCGCACCGGCAGCGACGTGGTCACCCGCGAGCGCTTCGGCATCGCTCATGACTTCGCCGTCGACAGCCTGCTGGCCGACAACCTGAAGTGGAGCCTGAACTACCAGATCGGCAAGACCGACCAGCGCACCGCGGAAATCTACCGGCCAATGGTCTACACCCTCTACCGCGACCGCAAGACCACCTACAAGGACCGTCAGTGGATCCTCGATGCCCAGGCCGATAAGGCCTTCGCTATCGGCGACACCGAGCACCTGCTGACCTACGGCGCGACCTTCAAGCAGAACAAGGTTACCGGCTCGCGCAGCGGCACCGCCACCTGCCTGACCACCGGCTTCGGCTGTGTCACCGGGCGGCCGCTGGCGTCCAGCGCACTGGTTGAAGTCAGCGACTTCCCCGATCCGACGGTCAATACCTACAGCCTCTTCGCCCAGGATGAAATCCGCTGGAACCAGTGGACCTTCCTGCCGGGCCTGCGCTACGACCAGACACGCATGAAGCCACACGTCACCGACGAGTTCCTGCGCGGCATCAGCTCGAGCAACGAGCCGGTCAACACCGAGGACAAGAAGTGGCACCGCGTCTCGCCCAAGTTCGGCGTGACCTATGCCTTCAACGACAACTACACCTGGTACGGCCAGTACGCCGAAGGTTTCCGCACCCCGACCGCCAAAGCCATGTACGGCCGCTTCGAGAACCCGGGCGTCGGCTACAGCGTGCAGGGCAACCCGAACCTCGAGCCGGAGAAGAGCAAGAGCTACGAAACCGGTCTGCGCGGCAACTTCGAGGCCGGCAACTTCGATGTGGCGGTGTTCTATAACAAGTACCGCGACTTCATCAACGAAGACGCCGTGCAGGGTTCCAACGTTGGCCAGAGCTTCGAGGCCAACAACATCAAGCACGCCACCATCAAGGGCGCCGAATTCAAGGGCCGCCTGAACCTGGATGCCTTCGGCGCGCCGAACGGCCTCTACACCCAGGGCTCGCTGGCCTATGCCTGGGGCAAGAACGAAGACACCGGCAAGCCGATCAACAGCGTCAACCCGCTGACTGCGGTGATGGGCCTGGGGTACGAGCAGGAGCAGTATGGTGGTTTGCTCAGCTGGACCCTGGTCAAGCGCAAGAACCGCGTCGACGACACCAGCTTCTACGCCCCAGACGGCACCAGCAAGCAGTTCCGCACTCCGGGTTACGGCGTGCTGGACCTGAGCGGGTTCTACAAGGTGAGCGACGACGTGACGGTCAATGCCGGCCTGTACAACCTGACCGACAAGAAGTACTGGCAGTGGGATGACGTGCGCGGCTACGACGGGATCGGCGAAGCCGCTGCGACGGCCCCGGCCAACCTGGATCGCCTGACCATGCCGGGGCGCAACTTCTCGGTGAATGTGGTCTGGGATATCTGATCACAATCTTGAAGCGCACATAGACACCCTGTGGGAGCGGGTTTACCCGCGATTACGGTAGTGAACTCACCGACGTAATCGCGGGTGAACCCGCTCCCACAGAGTTCTCTACATGGTCAGGACACCGGTGTAGAGACTGAAGGCTGCCAGGCCGGCACCTGCCACCACCGCCGCGAAAATCAGCTTCTCCCAGCCGGTGAACAACGGCTTATCCTGCTCACGCTTCGCCCTTGCGAACAGGATCACCCCCGGCGCATAGAGCAGCGCCGAGAGCAGCAGGTATTTCAACCCGCCCGCGTACAGCAACCACACCGCATACAGCAACGCCACCAGCCCGACGCACAGGTCCTTGCGCCGCGTTCCGGCAAAGCCTTCATAGGTCTCCCCGCGCAACGCCAGCAGCACCGCATAGGCCGCCGACCATAGGTAGGGCACCAGGATCATCGACGACGCCAGGTAGATCAGGCTGGTGTAGGTCCCCGCCGAGACCAGCGTGATCAGCAGGAAAACCTGGATCATGCTGTTGGTCAGCCACAGCGCGTTGGACGGCACATGGTTGGCATTTTCGAAGGCGAGAAACCGCGGCATGGTCTTGTCCCGCGCCGTGGCATAGAGAATCTCGGCGCAGAGCAAGGCCCAGGAGAGCAAGGCGCCGAGCAGCGAAACCGCCAGCCCGATGCTGATCAGCAAGGCGCCCCAGGGCCCGACGATATGCTCCAGTACCGAAGCCAGCGACGGATTGTGCAGCGCCGCCAGTTCCGGCTGGGTCATCACCCCCAGCGACAGCACGTTGACCAGCACCAGCAGGGCCAGCACACCGAGAAAACCGATCACCGTGGCCTTGCCGACATCCGAGCGCTTTTGCGCCCGCCCGGAATAGATGCTTGCCCCTTCGATACCGATGAACACGAACACTGTCACCAGCATCATGTTGCGCACTTGGTCGAGCACATTACCGAAGCTCGGGTTGGCCAGGCCCCAGATATCCCGGGTGAAGATGTCCATGCGAAACGCCGCCGCGGCAATCACGATGAACAGGATCAGCGGCACCACCTTGGCCACCGTGGTGATCTGGTTGATGAACGCGGCCTCCTTGATCCCGCGCAGCACCAGGAAATGCACCGCCCACAGCAGCAGCGAGGCACAGCCGATGGCCAACGGCGTGTTGCCTTCGCCGAACGCCGGGAAGTACAGGCCCAGGGTACTGAACAACAGGACGAAGTAACCGACATTACCCAGCCAGGCGCTGATCCAGTAGCCCCAGGCGGAGGAAAAGCCCATGTACTCGCCGAAGCCGGCCTTGGCGTAGGCATAGACCCCGGAATCCAGCTGGGGCTTGCGATTGGCCAGGCTCTGGAAAACGAAGGCCAGGGCCAGCATGCCGATCGCAGTGATACCCCAACCAATCAGTACTGCACCTACGTCGGCACGGGCAGCCATGTTCTGCGGCAGGGAAAAGATGCCACCGCCGATCATCGAACCCACCACCAACGCGATCAACGCTCCAAGGCGCAGTTTCTGGCCAGGCTCGGACATGAAATTCCCCTTTTTATTCCCTGTTTTTCAGTCAATGAACCTGATCATCATCTTGTAAAAAACGCAGGTTATAAGCCTTTATATTTAATAACAAAGGACTCTAATAACGACACGCTTCGGTCAGAGTTTTGTGCACTAATTCCGCTTCGACAAGTCTAACCGCCTTTTTTTCGTGAAAAATTTGCGAAAGCCGGGAAACGGACTAGCTTCAAAGTTCTCAGGCACTTTCGAGAACCCACCCCTTCTCTGAAAGCGCCGTATCACAAGGCCTGCGCAGCAAACTGCTGATCTTTCGAAGGCTCTTCCAGTCATTTGTCAACAATGGAATGTCGCAATGAACTGACCTGTATCAGCTTCCTGTAATTCCATCCGCATTACCTTGAAAGTCTCTCTTTTCTGAAATGGAGCTCAAGCATGTCAGAGGCTTCCGGAAAACTTCGACTCGGTGCGCTCGTCGCACTTGTGGTGGGTTCGATGATTGGTGGCGGGATCTTTTCCCTGCCGCAAAACATGGCGGCCAGCGCCGATGTCGGCGCGGTACTGATCGGCTGGGCGATCACCGCCGTCGGCATGCTCACCCTGGCCTTCGTCTTCCAGACCCTGGCCAACCGCAAACCCGATCTGGATGGCGGGGTGTATGCCTACGCCAAGGCCGGTTTCGGCGATTACATGGGCTTCTCGTCGGCCTGGGGCTACTGGATCAGTGCCTGGCTGGGCAACGTCGGCTACTTCGTCCTGCTGTTCAGCACCCTCGGCTATTTCTTCCCGATCTTCGGCGAGGGCAACACCCCGGCGGCGGTCATCGGCGCTTCGGTGCTGCTGTGGGCCGTGCACTTCCTGGTGCTGCGCGGGATCAAGGAAGCGGCCTTCATCAACCTGGTTACCACCGTGGCCAAGGTGGTGCCGCTGGCCCTGTTCGTGCTGATCGCGCTGTTCGCCTTCAAGCTGGATATCTTCACCGCCGACATCTGGGGAACCATGAACCCGGACCTGGGCAGCGTGATGAACCAGGTGCGCAACATGATGCTGGTCACCGTCTGGGTGTTCATCGGCATCGAGGGCGCGAGCATCTTCTCGGCCCGCGCGGAAAAACGCTCGGACGTGGGCAAGGCCACGGTCATCGGCTTCATCACCGTGCTGCTGTTCCTGGTCCTGGTCAACGTGCTGTCGCTGGGCATCATGACCCAGCCTGAACTGGCCAAGCTGCAGAATCCGTCGATGGCGGCCGTGCTCGAGCACGTGGTCGGCCACTGGGGCGCGGTGCTGATCAGCGTCGGCCTGATCATCTCGCTGCTGGGGGCCCTGCTGTCGTGGGTGCTGCTGTGCGCGGAGATTATGTTCGCCGCCGCCAAGGACCACACCATGCCGGAGTTCCTGCGCCGCGAGAACGCCAACCATGTGCCGGCCAATGCCCTGTGGCTGACCAACGCCATGGTGCAGATCTTCCTGATCATCACCCTGTTCTCGGCCAGTACCTACCTGTCGCTGATCTACCTCGCCACCTCGATGATCCTGGTGCCTTACCTGTGGTCGGCGGCCTACGCCGTGCTGCTTGCCTGGCGCAGCGAGACCTACGAGCAGGCCCTGGCCGAGCGCAAGAAGGACCTGATCATCGGTGGTATCGCCCTGCTCTATGCGATCTGGCTGCTGTACGCCGGCGGGGTCAAGTACCTGCTGCTCTCCGCCCTGCTCTATGCCCCTGGCGCGATCCTGTTCGCCAAGGCCAAGCGCGAGGTCGGCCAACCGGTTTTCACCCACGTGGAGAAGTTGATATTCGCCGCCGTGGTCGTTGGTGCCCTGGTGGCAGCCTACGGCCTGTATGACGGCTTCCTTACGCTGTAACCCCCGTATTTCACACCTTTGGAGGAAATGATCATGTCCACGGATAAAGTCAAGTACGGTGTTCATTCCGAGGCAGGCAAACTGCGCAAAGTGATGGTTTGCTCCCCTGGCCTGGCGCACCAGCGCCTGACCCCGAGCAACTGCGACGAGCTGCTGTTCGATGACGTCATCTGGGTCAACCAGGCCAAGCGCGACCACTTCGACTTCGTCACCAAGATGCGCGAGCGTGGGGTCGAAGTCCTGGAAATGCACAACCTGCTGACCGAAACCATCCAGAATCCCGAAGCCCTGAAGTGGATCCTCGACCGCAAGATTACCCCCGACACCGTCGGCGTCGGCCTCACCAACGAAGTGCGCAGCTGGCTCGAAGGCCTGGAGCCGCGCCGTCTGGCCGAGTTCCTGATCGGCGGCGTGGCCGGCGAGGACCTGCCGGACAGCGAAGGCGCCAGCGTGATCAAGATGTATCGTGACTACCTGGGCCACTCCAGCTTCCTGCTGCCACCCCTGCCGAACACCCAGTTCACCCGCGACACCACTTGCTGGATCTACGGCGGCGTGACCCTGAACCCGATGTACTGGCCGGCGCGACGCCAGGAAACCCTGCTGGCCAGCGCCATCTACAAATTCCACCCTGAGTTCACCAACGCCGACTTCGAAGTTTGGTACGGCGATCCGGACAAGGACCACGGCCAGGCCACACTTGAAGGCGGCGACGTCATGCCGATCGGCAAGGGCGTGGTGCTGATCGGCATGGGCGAGCGCTCCTCGCGCCAGGCCATCGGCCAACTGGCGCAATCGCTGTTCGCCAAGGGCGCTGTGGAGAAGGTGGTGGTCGCCGGCCTGCCGAAATCCCGCGCGGCGATGCACCTGGACACCGTGTTCAGCTTCTGCGACCGCGACCTGGTCACGGTCTTCCCGGAAGTGGTGAAGGAGATCGTGCCGTTCGTGATCCGTCCGGACAGCAGCAAGCCCTACGGCATGGACGTGCGCCGCGAGAACAAGTCGTTCCTCGAGGTAGTTGCCGAGTCCCTCGGCCTCAAGGCCCTGCGCGTGGTGGAAACCGGCGGCAACAGCTTCGCCGCCGAACGCGAGCAATGGGATGACGGCAACAACGTGGTGGCCCTGGAACCCGGCGTGGTCATCGGCTACGACCGCAACACCTACACCAACACCCTGCTGCGCAAGGCGGGCGTGGAGGTCATCACCATCAGCGCCGGCGAACTGGGCCGCGGACGTGGCGGCGGCCACTGCATGACCTGCCCGATCGTGCGCGACCCAATCGACTACTAACGCCCACTACCCCGGCCGCGCCCACCCGGCGCGGCCGGGCAGATCACCGAATCCAAGGAGTCCCGAAATGGCGTTCAACATTCATAACCGCAACCTGCTCAGCCTCGAACATCACACCGAGCGCGAACTGCGCTACCTGCTCGACCTGTCCCGCGACCTCAAGCGCGCCAAGTACACCGGCACCGAGCAGCAGCACCTCAAGGGCAACAACATCGCCCTGATCTTCGAAAAGACCTCGACCCGCACCCGCTGCGCCTTCGAGGTGGCGGCCTACGACCAGGGCGCCAACGTCACCTACATCGACCCGAACTCCTCGCAGATCGGCCACAAGGAAAGCATGAAGGACACCGCCCGGGTGCTCGGGCGCATGTACGACGCCATCGAGTACCGCGGCTTCAAGCAGGAAGTGGTGGAAGAACTGGCGAAGTTCGCCGGGGTGCCGGTGTTCAACGGCCTGACCGACGAATACCACCCGACCCAGATGATCGCCGACGTGCTGACCATGCGCGAGCACGCCGACAAGCCGCTGCACGAGATCAGCTACGCCTACCTGGGCGATGCGCGCAACAACATGGGCAACTCGCTGCTGCTGATCGGCGCCAAGCTCGGCATGGATGTGCGCATCGCCGCACCGAAGGCCCTGTGGCCGCATGACGACCTGGTTGCGCGCTGCAAGAAATACGCGGAAGACAGCGGTGCGCGCATCACCCTTACCGAGGATCCGAAGGCTGCGGTCAAGGGCGTGGACTTCGTCCACACCGACGTCTGGGTGTCCATGGGCGAGCCGGTGGAAGCCTGGGGCGAACGTATCCAGCAACTGCTGCCCTACCAGGTCAACGCCGAACTGCTGAAGGCCACCGGCAACCCGCGCACCAAGTTCATGCACTGCCTGCCGGCGTTCCACAACTCGGAAACCAAGGTCGGCAAGCAGATCGCCGAACAGTATCCGCACCTGGCCAACGGCATCGAGGTCACCGACGACGTCTTCGAATCACCGGCGTGCATCGCCTTCGAGCAAGCGGAAAACCGCATGCACACGATCAAGGCGATCCTGGTTTCGACCCTGGCTGATCTGTAACCCAAATCGCTGGCAAGCCAGCTCCCACAGGTCCGGTGTACGCCGTAACTGAGTAGGCAATCCTCCAGCCTGATGCTGTAAGCCAACTCCCACAGGTCCAGTTTACGCCGTCCCCTGTGGGAGCTGGCTTGCCAGCGATGGCGGCCTCCCGTTCAACGAGATTCAAAGGACATTCCCCATGCGTATCGTTGTTGCACTAGGCGGTAACGCGCTGCTGCGCCGTGGCGAGCCCATGACCGCCGACAATCAGCGCGCCAATATCCGTATCGCTACCGAACAGATCGCCAAGATCCACCCCGGCAACCAGCTGGTCATCGCCCACGGCAACGGCCCGCAGGTCGGGCTGCTGTCGTTGCAGGCGGCGGCCTACACCTCGGTCACCCCGTACCCGCTGGACGTCCTCGGCGCCGAGACCGAAGGCATGATCGGCTACATGATCGAACAGGAACTGGGCAACCTGCTGGACTTCGAGGTGCCCTTCGCCACCCTGCTCACCCAGGTCGAAGTCGACGCCAATGACCCGGCCTTCCAAAACCCGACCAAACCCATCGGCCCGGTCTACTCCAAGGAAGAAGCCGAGCGCCTGGCCAAGGAAAAGGGCTGGGCCATTGCCGCCGACGGCGACAAGTTCCGCCGTGTGGTCGCCAGCCCGAAACCCAAGCGCATCTTCGAGATCCGCCCGATCAAATGGCTGCTGGAAAAGAGCAGTATCGTGATCTGTGCCGGTGGTGGCGGCATTCCTACCCTGTATGGTGCCGACGGCAAGCTGCAGGGCATCGAAGCGGTGATCGACAAGGACCTGTGCTCGGCGCTGCTGGCCGAACAGCTGGAAGCCGACCTGCTGGTGATCGCCACCGACGTCAACGCCGCCTATGTCGACTTCAACAAACCGACCCAGAAAGCCATCGCCCAGGCCCACCCGGACGAGCTGGAACGCCTCGGTTTCGCCGCCGGGTCCATGGGGCCGAAGGTCCAGGCAGCTTGCGATTTCGCCCGTCACACAGGCAAAGTCGCGGTGATCGGCTCGCTCAGTGATATCGAGGATATCGTCAAGGGCACCGCCGGCACCCGGGTCAGTACCGCCTCCCCAGGCCTCAGCTATCGTTGAAACGCCCGGGCGGGCCTGCTGGCGGGCCCGCCTGTTTCAACCGTACAAGGAGCCCTCATGGCACAGTTCACCCCAGGCCATCTGCATATCGAGCGCCATGCGCTGAACAAGGACGACCACAGCTACAACTTCTGCGTCGATTACGAAACCGTCCAGGACCCCACCGCAGGCAAGGGCATCCAGTTCCGCCTGCACGGGACCATCCAGGACAAGCCCGCCGACGAGACGTTCTTCCTCGGCAAGAGCGACTGGTACAACTTCGCCGCCGTCATCGATGACATCGCCCGCAAGCACGACATGCCGATCAAGGGCATCGTCACCTCGGCGCACAACACCCTCTACGACAGGATGTTCGAAGACATCCGCGACAAGCTGGAGGTGAAATCGGGCGACCCGATCAAGCCCGAGCGTTTCGAATAACCGGCACAGCCTTCACCGCTGGCAAGCCAATCGACCACCACGCAGCCGCAAGGCATACTTGCACGCTTCGCCAGCCGTGAACCCATCGCCCACCAATGCGCATCCATGTCAGCTTCATCGACCGCGTCGGCATCACCCAGGAAGTGCTCGCCCTGCTGGGCGCGCGCAACCTCAACCTGGATGCGGTGGAGATGGTGCCGCCGAACGTCTATATCGACGCGCCCACGCTCAATCCCTTCGTCCTCGAAGAACTGCACGACGCCCTGCTCAACGTCCGCGGCGTACAGTCGGTGCGCGTGGTGGATATCCTTCCCGGCCAGCGCCGCCACCTGCAGCTCGATGCCCTGCTGGCAGCCATGGGCGACCCGGTGCTGGCCCTGGACAGCGCCGGCAACGTGCTGCTGGCCAACCCGGCGCTGGTCGCACTGTGCGGGCAGGAGCCGGCGGGACGCAGCATCGCCGAGCTGTTCGATGCGCCGGAACTGCTCGCCACCCTGATCGACCAGGGCTTCCACCTGCCGATGCGCGAAGTGGTGCTCAACGGCCAGACGCTGCTGCTGGACGCCACGCCGATCACCGACGCCGGTGCGCTGGTCACCCTGTACCCGCCGAACCGCATCGGCGAACGCCTGTCGGCCTTGCATCACGACCACGCAGAGGGCTTCGACGCCTTGCTTGGCGAATCCCCGGCGATCCGTACCCTGAAAAGCCGCGCCCTGCGCGTGGCGGCCCTCGATGCGCCGTTGCTGATCCACGGCGAGACCGGTACCGGCAAGGAACTGGTGGCACGCGCCTGCCATGCCATCAGCAGCCGCCATGCCGCGCCCTTCCTCGCCCTCAACTGCGCGGCACTGCCGGAGAACCTGGCCGAAAGCGAGCTGTTCGGCTACGCCCCCGGCGCCTTCACCGGCGCGCAGCGCGGTGGCAAGCCGGGGCTGATGGAACTGGCCAACCAGGGCACGGTGTTTCTCGACGAAATCGGCGAGATGTCGCCCTACCTGCAGGCCAAGCTGCTGCGCTTCCTCAATGACGGCAGCTTCCGCCGGGTCGGCGGCGATCGCGAGGTCAAGGTCAATGTGCGGATCCTCAGCGCCACCCACCGCGACCTGGAAAAGATGGTCGCCGAAGGCAGCTTCCGCGAAGACCTGTTCTACCGCCTCAACGTCCTCAACCTCGAGGTGCCGCCGCTGCGTGAGCGCGGCCAGGACATCCTGCTGCTGGCCCGCTACTTCATGCAGCAGGCCTGTACCCAGATCCAGCGGCCGCTCTGCCGCCTGGCCCCGGACACCTTCCCTGCCCTGCTCGGCAACCGCTGGCCGGGCAACGTGCGGCAACTGCAGAACGTGATCTTCCGCGCTGCCGCCATCAGCGAAAACAGCCTGGTGGACATCGGCGACCTGGACATCGCCGGCACCTCGGTAGCCCGCGAGCAGGACGGCGAAATCACCAGCCTGGAGCAGGCCGTCGAGAACTTCGAAAAGAACCTGCTGGAAAAGCTCTACGCCGAGCATCCCTCGACCCGCCAATTGGCCAGTCGCTTGCAGACCTCTCACACGGCGATTGCCCACCGGCTGCGCAAGTACGGAATCCCAACCAAACACTGAACATTCGTAGCGAAATCAATACACCGTAATGATTTCGCTACGAACTGTTGTAATGCCTAGCCGGCAAGGCCTTGATCCTTCTCGGCTTTAATCCCTCCCTTCTGCCGTATCGATTTCATTCCACTCATTCTGTAATTCGGTCAGGAAAATTCGGGAAAACCCTTTGTTCACGGGCTTTTGCCGAACATGGCCGCGAACTTGCTATGGATATTCCAGACCCCGCCCGCCGCGCCTTTTCCGCGGGCCATCACCGCATCCGGCCGCACCGACGGCCTTCGAGGAGTTTCCATGAGCGAGTTGCGTTTTACCGAAGATCACGAGTGGCTGCGTGCCGAAGCCGACGGCAGCGTGACCGTGGGCATCACCGCCTTTGCCCAGAACGCCCTGGGCGACGTGGTCTATGTGCAACTGCCGGAACTGCAGCAATACGCCAAGGGCGCCGAAGCCTCCACGGTGGAGTCGGTGAAAGCCGCCAGCGGCGTGTACATGCCGCTGGACGGCGAAGTGGTCGAGGTCAATGGGCAACTGGAAGACAGCCCGGAGCTGGTCAACGAAGACCCGCTGGGCGACGGCTGGTTCTTCCGCTTTATCCCGGCCGACGCCGGCGCCGTCGCGCAACTGCTCGACCAGGACGCCTACGACCGCCTGATCAAAGCCAACGCCGACGCCTGAGGAACCCGTCATGACCATCAATCTCGGCACCGCCAACGAATTCATCGCCCGCCATATCGGTCCGCGCCAGGCCGATGAGCAGGCCATGCTCGCCACCCTCGGCTTCGACTCGCTGGACGCCATGACCGCCGCGGTCATCCCCGACAGCATCAAGGGCACCAGCGTGCTGGAAATGGGCGAAGGCCAAAGCGAAGCCGACGCCCTCGCCGCCCTGAAAGCCATCGCCGGCAAGAACCAATTGGTCAAGAGCGTGATCGGCCAGGGTTACTACAACTGCCATACGCCGGCGCCGATCCTGCGCAACCTTCTGGAAAATCCGGCCTGGTACACCGCCTACACCCCGTACCAGCCGGAGATTTCCCAGGGCCGCCTGGAAGCCCTGCTGAACTTCCAGACCCTGATCAGCGACCTCACCGGCCTGCCGATCGCCAACGCCTCGCTGCTCGACGAAGCCACCGCCGTCGCCGAAGCCATGACCTTCTGCAAGCGCCTGAGCAAGAACAAGGGCAGCCACGCCTTCTTCGCCTCGGTGCATTGCCACCCGCAGACCCTCGACGTGCTGCGTACCCGTGCCGAGCCGCTGGGCATCGAAGTGGTGGTCGGCGACGAGCGCGAACTGAGCGACGTCAGCCGCTTCTTCGGCGCCGTGCTGCAATACCCGGCGAGCAACGGTGACGTCTTCGACTACCGCGAGCTGGTCGAGCGCTTCCACGCCGCCAACGCCCTGGTCGCGGTTGCCGCCGACCTGCTGGCCCTGACCCTGCTGACCCCGCCGGGCGAGTTCGGCGCCGACGTGGCCATCGGCAGCGCCCAGCGCTTCGGTGTACCGCTGGGCTTCGGCGGCCCTCACGCCGCCTACTTCTCCACCCGCGACGCGTTCAAGCGCGACATGCCGGGTCGCCTGGTCGGCGTGTCCATCGACCGCTTCGGCAAGACCGCCCTGCGCCTGGCCATGCAGACCCGCGAGCAGCACATCCGCCGCGAAAAGGCCACCAGCAACATCTGCACCGCCCAGGTGCTGCTGGCCAACATCGCCAGCATGTACGCCGTCTACCACGGCCCGCAGGGCCTGAAGCAGATTGCCGCACGCACCCACCAACTGACCGCGATCCTCGCTGCCGGCCTCAACGGCCTGGGCGTGACCGTCGAAACCAGCGCCTTCTTCGACACCCTGACCCTGGCTACCGGTGCCGCGACCGCCGAGCTGCACGCCCAAGCCCGCGCTGCCGGCTTCAACCTGCGCCAGATCGATGGCGAGCGCGTGGGTGTGTCCCTCGACGAAACCAGTACCCAGGCCGATGTCGAAGCCCTGTGGGCGCTGTTCGCCCAAGGCAAGGCGGCCCCGGACTTCGCCGCCCTGGCCGCCAGCACCGCCGCGCAATTGCCGCAGGCCCTGCTGCGCCAATCGGCGATCCTCGAGCACCCGGTGTTCAACCGCTACCACAGCGAAACCGAGCTGATGCGCTACCTGCGCCGCCTGGCCGACAAGGACCTGGCGCTGGACCGCACCATGATCCCGCTGGGCTCCTGCACCATGAAGCTCAACGCCGCCAGCGAGATGATCCCGGTGACCTGGGCCGAATTCGGCAGCCTGCACCCCTTCGCCCCTGCCGAGCAGAGCCAGGGTTACCAGCAACTGACGTCCGAACTGGAAGCCATGCTCTGCGCCGCCACCGGCTACGATGCCGTATCGCTGCAGCCGAACGCCGGCTCCCAGGGCGAATATGCCGGCCTGCTGGCGATCCGTGCCTATCACCAGAGCCGTGGCGACGACCGCCGCGACATCTGCCTGATCCCGTCCTCGGCCCACGGCACCAACCCGGCCACCGCCCATATGGCCGGCATGCGCGTGGTGGTGACCGCCTGTGACGCCCGCGGCAACGTGGACATCGACGACCTGCGGGCCAAGGCCATCGAGCACCGCGAGCACCTTGCCGCGCTGATGATCACTTACCCGTCGACCCACGGCGTGTTCGAAGAGGCCATCGGCGAGATCTGCGCGATCATCCACGACAACGGCGGCCAGGTGTACATCGACGGCGCCAACATGAACGCCATGGTCGGCCTCTGCGCACCGGGCAAGTTCGGTGGCGACGTTTCGCACCTGAACCTGCACAAGACCTTCTGCATTCCTCACGGCGGTGGCGGCCCGGGCGTCGGCCCGATCGGCGTCAAGTCGCACCTGGCGCCGTTCCTGCCGGGCCATGCGCAGATGGAAAACAAGCAAGGGGCGGTCTGCGCAGCGCCATTCGGCAGCGCCAGCATCCTGCCGATCACCTGGATGTACATTCGCATGATGGGTGGCGCGGGCCTCAAGCGTGCCTCGCAGATGGCGATCCTCAACGCCAACTACATCGCCCGTCGCCTGGAAGAGCACTATCCTGTGCTGTACACCGGCAGCAACGGCCTGGTCGCGCATGAATGCATCCTCGACCTGCGCCCGCTCAAGGACAGCAGCGGCATCAGCGTCGACGACGTGGCCAAGCGCCTGATCGACTTCGGCTTCCACGCCCCGACCATGTCCTTCCCGGTCGCCGGCACCCTGATGATCGAGCCGACCGAAAGCGAGTCCAAGGAAGAACTGGATCGCTTCTGCGAGGCGATGATCCGCATCCGCGAAGAAATTCGTGCGGTGGAAAACGGCAGCCTGGACAAGGACGACAACCCGCTGAAGAACGCTCCGCACACCGCGGCCGAGCTCGCGGGCGAATGGCCGCACGGCTACAGCCGCGAGCAGGCGGTGTACCCGCTGCCGTCGCTGGTGGAAGGCAAGTACTGGCCACCGGTGGGCCGGGTCGACAACGTGTTCGGTGATCGCAACCTGGTGTGCGCTTGCCCGTCGATCGAGAGTTACCAAGAGGTCTGAGTTCGCTTGAGGGCCTCATCGCCGGCAACGCCGGCTCCCACAAGGTTCGCGGCGCACCCGATACCTGTGGGAGCCGGCGTTGCCGGCGAGGGGGGGGGGCCCCGCCCCGCCCTTCATACCGCCG
>NZ_JBMAWR010000036.1:0-40278 GCF_048586865.1 Pseudomonas bharatica
CCTGATCAGCGAGTTGATCAAATCCCGCGAAGCCCCCTGCTCGACCCCAACCTTCATCCCCCCCAACCACTGCCACCTCGGCGCATCCAGTGCCGCCTGCGGATTCAGCCCGAAATCCACCATATTCATCACCATCTGCACATGCCCTTGCGGCTGCATATACCCACCCATCACGCCAAACGGTCCGAGCGCTTCCCCGTTCCTGGTCAGGAACCCCGGGATGATCGTGTGGAAGGTCTTTTTCCCCGGGAGAAGACAGTTGGCATGCGACGGATTCAGGCTGAACTCCTGCCCCCGGTTTTGCAGCGCGATGCCGCTGTGCGGCAGCACCACCCCCGAGCCGAAGCCGTGGTAGTTGCTCTGGATGAACGAGACCATATTTCCTTCGCCATCCGCCGCAGCCAGGTACACCGTGCCGCTGGCCAGCGGGTCGCCATGCAGCGGCGGTTGTGCCTGTTCGCCGATCTGCGCCCGGCGCCGCGCCGCGTATTGGTCACTGAGCAAGTCCGCTACCGCCACCCGCATATGCTGCGGGTCGGTGATGTAGTGCAGCCCGTCGCTGTAGGCCAGCTTCATCGCTTCCAGCTGGCGGTGCCAGGTCAGTTGGCTGTCGCGGTGGTCGAAGTCGAAGCCTTCCAGGATCTTCAGTGCCATCAAGGCCACCAGCCCTTGCCCGCTTGGCGGGATTTCCCAAACGTCCACCCCGCGGTAGTTGATCGAGATCGGATCGACCCATTGCGCCCGATACCCTTCCAGATCATTGGCCCGCAGGTACCCGCCAGTAGCCCGTGAGTGCGCATCCAGCCGCTCGGCAATAGCGCCTCGATAGAAACTCTCGCACCGGGTCGCGGCCAGCTCTGCCAAGGTCTCGGCCTGCGCCGGGTTGAAGAACATCTCCCCCGCCCTGGGCGCCCGCCCGTCGATCAGGAATGTATCGAACCAGGCCTGCAACACCCCATCCCGATGCGGCGAGAACTCCTTCAACGCAATCGCCCATTGATGCGCCACCACCGGCGAGACCGGAAAGCCCTCCCGTGCCAGGCTGATCGCCGGTTGCAGCAGGTCGGCGAAGGGCAGCCGGCCGAAGCGTTCCGACAGTACGGCCCAGGCCGAGGGACAGCCGGGTACCGTCACTGGCGTCCAGCCATACAGCGGCATTGCCGAGTGCCCGGCAGACTTGACTGCCTCCACCGACAACGCTGCCGGCGCCTGCCCGTTGCCATTGAGCCCATGCAATTGCCCCTTGACCCATACCAGCGCGAACGCATCCCCGCCAATGCCGCACCCCGTGGGCTCCACCACCGTCAGCGCCGCCGCCGTGGCAATGGCGGCATCGATGGCGTTGCCGCCCTTTTGCATGATCTCGATCCCGGCCTGCGCGGCCAGCGGCTGGGAGGCGGCGACCATCCCACGCCGGGCGAATACGCTCTGGCGCTGGGATGGATAGGGATATTCGTGGGCAGACAGTTTCAACATGGCTTGGCTCTCTTCATAGTCAGGAACGGGTGGGCCACAGACTCAGAGCACACGGCTGAGAAAGGCCCGGGTACGCGGGTGGCTCGGGTGGTTGAAGATCTGCTCCGGCGGGCCCTGTTCGATCAGTTCACCCTGGTCGAGCACCACCACGCGGTCGGCAACCTCCTTGGCGAAGCCCATTTCATGGGTGACCACCACCATGGTCATGCCCTCCTCGGCCAGTTCCTTCATTACTTGCAGCACCTCGCCAACGATCTCCGGATCGAGGGCGCTGGTGGGTTCGTCGAACAGCATGGCCTGCGGCTTCATGGCCAGGGCGCGGGCGATGGCGACCCGTTGTTGCTGGCCGCCGGAGAGCATCGACGGGTAGTGCCCGCCCTTGTCCGCCAGGCCGACCCGGGCGAGGAGCTTCTTCGCCTGTTCCAGTGCTTCGGCCTTGGACACACCGAGCACCTGCACCGGCGCTTCGATGATGTTCTCCAGCGCGGTCATGTGCGGGAACAGGTTGAAGCGCTGGAAGACCATGCCGATATCCCGGCGCTGGCGGGCGATATTGCGTTCGGAGTCGCGTACCAGGCTGCCATCCGGGCGCTCGCGGTAGCCCATGGCGTGGCCGTTGACGCGGATGCGCCCGCCCTGGATGTCTTCCAGCAGGTTGATGCAGCGGATGAAGGTGGTCTTGCCCGAACCCGAAGCGCCGATCAGCACCACCACTTCGCCGCGCTTCACTTGCAGGGATACGCCCTTGAGGATCTGCAAGGCGCCGAAGGACTTATGGATGTCCAGCGCCTCGATCACCAGTTCTTCGCTCTTCTGCGCCATGGCTCAGCGTCCTCTCAGCAATTTCAGGGTGCCGCGGCCGAACATGCGGCTGGCGGCCGGGGGCGGCGCGCTGGGCCGGTCGGACTGGCCGAAGCGGTTTTCCAGCCAGCGCTGGAAAAAGCCCCACAGGGTGGTGAGCAACAGGAAGTAGATGGCGACCACCAGGTACAGCTCGAACACACGGAAGGTCGCCGAGGTGACCATCTGCGTGCTGAGCAGCAGCTCCTGCACGCCGATCACGCTGACCAAGGTGGTGTTCTTGAGCATCACGTTGAATTCGTTGCCGATCGGCGGAACGATCACCCGAAAGGCCTGGGGCAGCACGATGCGGCGCATCAGCTTGCCGAAGGTCATGCCCAGGGAACGCCCGGCCTCGTATTGCCCCTTGTCCACGGCGCCGATGCCGGCGCGGATGATCTCGGCCATGTAGGCGCCTTCGTTGAGGCCCAGGGCGATGATCGCCGCCTGGATATTGCCGGGGACGACCAGGCCGAACAGCTCGATGTCCTCGAAGCGGAAGATCCCGCCCGCCGCCAGCGCGGTGTAGAGAAAGACGATCTGCACCAGCAGCGGCGTGCCGCGCATCAGCCACACATAGAAGCGCACCGGCATTGCAGCAGCGGGTTGCTCGACAGGCGCATCAGCGCTGCGGCCAGCCCCAGGGCGCAGCCTAGGGCCATGGCCAGCACGGCGATCAGGCAGGTCAGCCACAGCCCGGTAAGGTACACCCCACTGGGCTGCAGCAGGTATTGCCAGAACACATCCCAATTGAAGTTCATGCCCGCTGTTCCTCAGTCGAGTGTGTCGCTGCTGACGTGCCAGGCGCCCAGCAATTTCGCGTAGCTGCCGTCGGCGCGCATGTCGTCGATGATCTGCTGTACCGCTGCGGTGAGTTGTGGGTCGTCCTTGCGCATGCCCAGGCCGGTGAGGATGCGGCTGAACGCAGGTACGCCTTCTTCGAACAGGTCCGGGGCCATGGCGGCGTAGTAGCCGGCGGTTTCCACCGTGGTGCCGTAGGCGTCGACCTGGCTGATGCGCAGGGCCTGGAAGGCGTCGGTATCGGTGTTGTAGACCACCACTTTCATCGGCGCCTTGCCGGCCTTGGCCAGGGTGTCGTTATGGGCGTCGAGCAGGGTCTTGATGGTGGAGCCGTTGAGCACGGCGACCTTGTGCCCGGAGAGGTCGTCGAGGGTCTTCAGCCCCTTGGGATTGCCCTTGGGCACCACCACCGCCTGGCTGGAATACATGTAGTTGACGATATCGATCACCTGGCGCCGTTCGGGCTTGTCGAACAACTGGTCGACGATCATGTCGCACTGCCCGGCCAGCAGCGCCGGGACCAGCCCGGAGAACGGAATCACCCGCCATTGCACGTCCTTGTTGCCGAGGCGCTTGGCGATTTCGAGGCCGAGGTCGACGGTCAGCCCGCGGGGCTTTTGCGCGGCATCGAAGGAGACCAGGGGCGGCGAATCCATCCCCGAGCAATAGGTGAGTTTTTCGACCGTCTTCAGGCGCTCCGGCACCTGGGGCGCGGCGGCGGCCCATTGCGTGCTCAGACCGAGGGAAACAGCCACCAGCAAGGCGCGGCGTAGATGCATGACCAGACACTCCACTTCGTTGGAAAACGGCAGGATTCAAAGTCAACACACGGACGGGTTCGGGCCCGCCTCTATTTTTCCGATTGCAGGAACTGGATCAGCGCCGGAACGGTGCCCTCGATATGCTCGCGGACCACGGCTTCGGCCTTGTCGGCATCGCCGGCGCGAATGGCATCGAGGATCACCGCGTGCTCCTCGCGGGCGCTGAGGGGCTTTTCGCCGTGCTGCAGCCACAGGCGCATGGGCGCCTCGACCAGCGAGTACAGCGCGGAAATCTGTTTCATCAGGCGCGGCCGGCCGCTGAAGCTGCAGAGGTACTCGTGGAAGGCGCGGTGCCGGCGCACCCACTGGGCGCTCTCGTCGCGGTAGTCGTCCATCTCGTCAAGCATGCGCTCCAGGGCCGCCAGCTGGCGTTCGCCGATATGGGCCACGGCCACGCGCACGGCCAGGCCTTCAAGGGCGCTGCGCATTTCAAAGACTTCGTGCAGTTCCTCGATATCCAGGCCGCTGACCACCGCGCCGCGATTGGGACGCAGCGTCACCAGGCCCTGGGCGTCAAGGCGGCGAAAGGCCTCGCGCACCGGCATGCGGCTCATGCCGATCTCGCTGGCGATGTCTTCGGCGATCAGGCGGTCACCCTTGCGGTAGCGGCCGCAGCAGATGGCTTCGAGGAGGAAGTTGTAGGCCTCTTCCTCGGCGGTCTGCGGCTGACGGTCAACGTAGGCGGGGGCGAATTGCATGGGGCTCACCTTTGTATTTTTGTATCCAATTATCCATGGATATGAAAAAGCAGGATGTGTGCCAGGTTGTTCGAATGGGCGTTAAAGGATTGATTTGGATGGGAATGGTGGTGATGGAGGCTGCAGTGGGCTGGTGGGTGGTGCTACCAAATGGCTCAGAGCACGACCCAAATCCGTGCATCCCGGTAACAACCTCAACCGCCCAAACGACGCGGACCCTGTGGGAGCGGGTTTACCCGCGATTACGGTAGTGAATTCACCATCGCAATCGCGGGTGAACCCGCTCCCACAGGGTCCGTATCTCTCCAGATGAAGATGTGGAACCCCACCTGCAAGCGTTCCGTTGAAGGGCTACGCTCAACTCAGCCAATACCCGGCATTCAACCCGGTTTTTCACATTCGACCAATGAACTATCTGGTTAATTAGCTAGCTAAGCGTATAATCGCCACCGCATTCACACAGCGAGATACCCGGCATGACCCCTCAACCTCAGGCCTCCGGCCTAAGCAAATTCATCCTGATCGGGCTGGGCGTGATCATCGCCCTGCTCGGCCTGGCCCTGGCGGCGGGCGGTGTTCGCCTGACTACCCTGGGTGGCAGTTGGTACTTCCTGATCGGCGGTGCGGCCATGGCCGTGGCCGGCATCCTTATCGCCCTGCGCAAGCCGGCCGGTGCCTGGCTGTTCGGCGCGTTCCTGGTGGCCACGGCGATCTGGGCGCTGGTCGATACCGACCGCAGCTTCTGGCCGATGTTCTCCCGCCTGTTCATGTTCAGCGTCATCGGCCTGGTGGTCGCGCTGGTGTACCCGATGCTCAAGCGCGCCAGCGGTGCGAGCGGCGGTCGCGGTGCCTACGCTGTCGCCGGCGTACTGGCCATTGGCGTGGTGTGGGCCGTGGGTAACATGTTCGTCGCCCACCCGACCGTGGCAGCCAAGGGCGATGGCCCGGCACTGACCCCGGTGGATCCGGCCAAGGCGCAGAAGGACTGGGCGCACTATGGCAACACCGAGGGTGGCAGCCGCTTCGCCGCGCTGGACCAGATCAACCGCGGCAACATCGACAAGCTCAAGGTGGCCTGGACCTACCGCACCGGCGATATCGCCATCAGCGACGGCAACGGCGCCGAAGACCAGCTGACCCCGTTGCAGATCGGCAACAAGGTGTTCATCTGCACCCCGCACAACAACCTGATCGCTCTCGATGCCGATAGCGGCAAGGAGCTGTGGCGCAACGATATCAACGCCCAGTCCAAGGTCTGGCAGCGTTGCCGTGGCCTGGCCTACTTCGATGCAAGCCAGCCGATCGTGCAGCCGACCCAGCCGAACAGCATCCCGGTGATCGCGGCCAGCGTGCCGGCAGGTGCCGCCTGCGAGCGTCGCCTGCTGACCAACACCATCGACGGCCGCCTGATCGCGGTGGACGCCGATACCGGCGCCTTCTGCGAAGGCTTCGGCAACAAGGGCCAGGTCGATCTGAAGGCCGGCCTGGGCGATGTCCCGGACTCCTACTACCAGCTGTCCTCGGCACCGCTGATGGCCGGGACCACCGTGGTGGTCGGCGGACGTGTCGCCGATAACGTGCAGACCGACATGCCCGGCGGCGTGATCCGCGGCTTCGACGTGATCACCGGCGCCATGCGCTGGGCCTTCGACCCGGGCAACCCGGAGGACAAGCAGGCCCCGGCCGACGGCAAGACCTATGTGCGCAGCACGCCGAACAGCTGGGCACCGATGTCCTACGACGCGGCGATGAACACCGTGTTCCTGCCGATGGGCAGTTCGTCCACCGACCTCTACGGTGCCGAACGCACCCAGTTGAACCACAAGTACGGCGCCTCCGTGGTCGCCCTCGACGCCAGCACCGGTGCCGAGAAGTGGGTCTACCAGACCGTGCACAACGACCTCTGGGACTTCGACCTGCCGATGCAGCCGAGCCTGATCGACTTCACCAAGGACGACGGCAGCCAGGTTCCGGCCGTGGTCATCGGCACCAAGGCCGGGCAGATCTACGTGCTCGACCGCGCCACCGGCCAGCCGCTGACCAAGGTCGAGGAAGTCCCGGTGAAAACCGCCGACATTCCTGGCGAGCAGTACTCCAAGACCCAGCCACGCTCCGTGGGCATGCCGCAGATCGGCGCGCAGACCCTGACCGAGTCGGACATGTGGGGCGCCACCCCGTATGACCAGCTGCTGTGCCGCATCGACTTCAAGAAGATGCGCTACGACGGCCTGTACACGGCGCCGGGCACCGACCTGTCGCTGAGCTTCCCGGGTTCGCTGGGCGGCATGAACTGGGGCAGCCTGTCGACCGACCCGGTCAACGGCTTGATCTTCGTCAACGACATGCGCCTGGGCCTGTGGATCCAGATGATCCCGTCGACCAACAAGGGCCAGGCGGCGGGCGGCGGTGAAGCGTTGAACACCGGCATGGGCGCGGTACCGCTGAAAGGCACGCCGTATGCGGTGAACAAGAACCGCTTCCTGTCGGTTGCCGGCATTCCGTGCCAGGCCCCGCCCTACGGCACCCTGACCGCCATCGACATGAAGACTCGCCAGGTTGCCTGGCAAGTACCGGTCGGCACCGTCGAGGACACCGGCCCGCTGGGTATCCGCATGCACCTGCCGCTGCCGATCGGCCTGCCGACCCTTGGCGGCACCCTGTCGACCCAGGGCGGCCTGGTGTTCATCGCCGGCACCCAGGACTTCTACCTGCGCGCCTTCGATAGCGGCAACGGCAAGGAAATCTGGAAAGCCCGCCTGCCCGTCGGCAGCCAGGGTGGCCCGATGACCTATGTGTCGCCGAAAACCGGCAAGCAGTACGTGGTCATCACCGCTGGCGGCGCACGCCAGTCCACCGACCGCGGCGACTACGTGATCGCCTACGCCCTGCCTTGACCCTCTCCAGCGCCCGCCGTCGCGGCGGGCGCTCGCGTTATCCCGGAACTACCGATATGTCTTCTTCTCCGCGTTACCTTCCCGTCGCTCTGCTGGGCGCTTGCCTGCTGCCCTCGTTCGCCTTCGCCGATTCGACCCTGACCGGCGACTGGGGCGGCCTGCGCAGCCAGATGGACGCCGACGGCATCCGCTTTACCGGCGACTACAGCGGCGAGAGCGTCTACAACACCCACGGCGGCCTCAAGCGTTCGGCGCGCTACTCGCAGAACCTCAAGCTCGGCGTGCGTTTCGACCTGGACAAGCTGCTCCAGGCCGAGAATGCCGGCGTGGTGCAACTGACCATCAACGACCGCCGCGGCAACGACGGCTCCGGCGACCTGGTCGGTAACCGCCTGCCGTTGCAGGAAAACTACGGTGGCCTGTACACCCGCCTGACCGAACTGAGCTACGAACGCACGCTGTTCACCCCGGACCTGGACGTCAAGCTCGGCTACATGGCCATGGGCAATGACCTCGGCGGGCTCGACAGCGGCATCCTGTGCAACTTCATGAACGCCGGCTTTTGCGGGCATCCGCTGAACATGTCCGGTGGCAGCGGCTGGACCAACTACCCCAATGCACGCCTTGGCGTGCGGGTGAAGTACAGCTTCGATCCGGCCTGGCAACTGCGTGTCGCGGCCTTTGCCGTGGACCCGGAAAGCAACGGCAACTCCAGCCGCGCCTGGAACATCACGCCCAAGCACAAGACCGGCACCGTGGTGCCGGTGGAGCTGGTGTACAAGAAGCTCGATGGCCTGCCGGGCGAGTACAAGGTCGGCTGGTACTACGACAGCTCCGATGCCAAGCGTATCGGCAGCGACGAGGAAGTCGCCGGGCGTGGTGGGCACTACGTGCTGCTGGACCAGGCGGTATGGCAGGCTCCTGACCTGAAGGGCCAGACCCTGCATGTGTTCGGCCAGGCTGCCGCAGCCAGCTCGGCGGCGTCGCCGTTCAGCAAGTGGTACAGCACCGGCGTGGTGCTCAAGCAGCCGTTCGCCAGCCGGCCGAACGATACCCTGGCGCTTGGCTTCGGCCGGGCCGTGCCGAACCCGCGCAGCCGCGAGGTCCAGGAGCAGAATGCGCTGGCCAATGGTGAAGACTTCCCGAGCCTGGGCAATGCCGAGCGCCTGATCGAGCTGAGCTATGGCTACCAGGCGACGCCCTGGCTGACCCTGCGCCCGGATGTGCAATACATCATGGAGCCGGGGGCGTTCTCCGGCGCTGATATCGATAACGCGCTGGTGGTGGGCTTGCAGGTGAAGGCAGCCCTATAACCCGTGATCTTGCCGATGGCCCGCGATGAGGCCATCGGCAGCATCCTCGCCGCACCGAGCCACCTGCCCGGCCCGATCGTCTACAGTTGCCTGAAGCCCACGCCCCGCGAGCCCTCATGGCAATCCACAAACTGGCCCGAACCCATCCGCGCCTTTCCGCCGCTGCCGTCCTCGGTGTGCTCGGCGGCCTGCTCCTTCCTGCCGGCGACACGATCCAGCACATCCTCGCCGGATGGAACATCGCCGTATGGATCTACCTTGCCCTGATCCTGCAACTGACCTTCAAGGCCGGCGCCGACAAGGTCCGATGCATCGCCGAGGAAGAGGACGAGAACGCCGCGCTGGTGCTCTTCGTGGTCAGCATCGCCGCCGTTGCCAGCCTGGCCGCGGTAACCCTGCAACTGGCCGGCAGCAAGGACCTGCAAGGCCAGGCGCGGCTGCTGCACTACGCCTGGACCGGCTTGACCGTGGCCGGCTCCTGGCTGTTGATCGGTACCATCTTCAGCCTGCATTACGCGCGGCTGTTCTATACCGGCGCCGGCAAGGAGCCGCTGCTGCGCTTTCCCGACGGCGAGCTGCGGCCCGACTTCTGGGATTTCCACTACTTCTCGTTCACCATCAGCGTGGCCGTGCAGACCTCCGACGTGGGCATTGGCGGCAAGCGCATGCGCAGGGTGGTGCTCCTGCACTCGCTGATCGGCTTCCTGTTCAACACGGCGATCCTCGGTTTCACCGTGAACATCGCCGCCGGCCTGTTGAGCTGAAGCCCGGCGCTTGCCGCCGGTCGGAAAACATGGATCCACTGTGCGTCGACATTACGTCGCGCAACCCGGCAAACCGCGCCGCGAGTGGCGAAAAAAACGTTTGCGCAAATCCCCGGGGCGACCAGGGAATGTGACCACTGTCATGGAACGGTAAAAAGCATCGGGAATTATTGCTTTTCACCCAAAGCAATACTGCTATGGTTAGCCTCTGGCCGGAAAAGGCCTACAACTTTGGTCGAATTCATTCAGGGTTATCGTCGCGCGATACAAGGAGGCCTGCATGAACAAGTTAACCTTCCCCGGCGCGTGCCAGATGATGCGCTGGCATTTTCACCCGCTGGGCTTCGAAGCGAGCATGGATGCGCCGCGCAGCATGGTCGCGCGGTTGTTCGACCGGGCCACCGGTGAAACCCTGCTGGCCATCGCCGGCATCCCCTGCTCCACCGTCATGGCCGCTCACGATGTCGAGCGGATCATCGAAGCGGTGGAAGACGAACTGGAAGCGTTCCAGCCGTCCTGCGCCCTCAAGCGCTCGGCCTGATTCCCGCGCATCAGGCCTCAGGCCCCTGCCTGGGCCACCCGCACCTTCTCTATGTTTTTGAGAAAAGCCTCGGCCGGCATCGGCTGGCCGAGCAGGTAACCCTGCAGCGAATCGCAGCCCAGGCGGGTGAGGAAATCCTGCTGGCGGTCGGTTTCCACCCCTTCGGCAACGATGCGCAGGCCCAGCGCCTGGCCCAGGGCGACGATCGCCGAAACGATCGCCGCGTCGTCGCTGTCCTGCTCCAGATCGCGGACGAAGCCGCGATCGATCTTCAGTTCGTTGGCCGGCAGGCGCTTGAGGTACATCAAGCTCGAATAGCCGGTACCGAAGTCGTCGATGGACAGATCCACCCCCATGTCCGACAGGCGTTGCAGCACATGCAGGCTGGCATCGGCATCGTGCATGGCGGTGGTTTCGGTGATTTCCAGGGTCAGGCTGTTGGGCGCCAGGTCATTGCGCTGCAGTGCTGCGGCGACGCTGTCCACCAGCCCGGCGTGGCAGAACTGGATGGCCGACAGGTTGACCGCGATGCGCCAGTCGGTGAAGCCCTGGTCGACCCACTCGCGCATCTGCCGGCACGCTTCCTCCAGCACCCACTCGCCGATGGGAATGATCAGGCCGGTCTTTTCCGCCAGGGTGATGAAGCGGTCCGGCAACAGCAGGCCGTGCAGCGGGTGCTCCCAGCGCACCAGGGCCTCGGCGCCGACCGGGTGGCGGCCGATGGCGTCGTACTTGGGCTGGTAGAACAGGCGGAACTGCTTTTCCTCCACCGCCGTGCGCAGGTCCTGAAGCAACTGCAGTTGCAGGCGCGCGTTGCTGTTCATCGACACGTCGAAGAAGCTGTAGCCATTCTTCCCGGCGCTCTTGGCGTGGTACATGGCCGCGTCGGCGTTGCGCAGCAGTTCGTGCTGGTCGGCGCCGTTGCCGGGATACAGGACGATGCCGATGCTCGCCGAGATCTGCAGGTTCTGCTCGGCCACGCGGAACGCCCGGGACACCAGGTTGACCTGCTTGGCGGCCACGTTGACGGCGTCGTCCGGGTCGTCCAGTTCCACCAGCAGGACGAACTCGTCACCGCCGATCCGCGCCAGGGTGTCCTGGCTGTGCAGGTGGCCACGCAAGCGCACGGCCACTTCCTTGAGCAACTGGTCGCCGGTGTGATGGCCAAAGGCGTCGTTGACCGGCTTGAAGCCGTCCAGGTCGATGAACATCAGGGCGAACTGGCCCCCATGCTCGACGACCTTCTTCATGGCCTGGTCGATGCGGTCGGCCAGCAAGGTGCGGTTGGGCAATCCGGTGAGGGTATCGTGCAGGGCCAGTTGGGTCAGTTCCTGGTTGGCCAGGGTCAGGGAGCGCGCAAGCTCCGCGGTGCGGGCTTCCAGGCGCGCGTCGAGCACCGAGGTGAGCAGCGCCACCGACAGCACGGCAAGGGTGGTGATCAGCACCAGGTAGTCCAGCCCGTCGCCATTGAAGCCGGTTTCGAAGGCGCCGCAGAAACTGCCTTCGGGGAAATTGGCCGCGGCCATGCCGGTGTAGTGCATGCCGACGATGGCAATTCCCATCACTACCGCCGCGCCGCCACGTACCTGACGCACGTACGGGGTGTTGCGGCGCAGGCGGAAGGCGATCCACAGCGCCGCCATCGACGCGCCGACCGCAATCAGCAGGGACAGGCCGAACAGCAGCGGGTCGTACTGGATGCCCGGCTGCATGCGCATCGCCGCCATGCCGGTGTAGTGCATGCACGCGATACCGGCGCCCATGATCACGGCGCCCAGCAGAAGCATGTGCAGCGGCAGGCTGCGCTGGCTGACCAGCCACAGGGCGAAGCCCGAGGACAGGACGGCGATGACCAGCGACAGCAAGGTCAGGGTGACGTCGTAGCCCAGCTGGATCGGCAGGCTGAAGGCGAGCATGCCGATGAAGTGCATCGACCAGACGCCCATCCCCATGGCCATGGCACCACCAGCCATCCACAGGTACACCGCACGGCCCTTGGCGGTAGCCAGGCGCCCGGTCAGGTCCAGGGCGGTATAGGACGCCAGGATCGCCACGCACAGGGAAATGATGACCAGGGAGGGGGAATAACTGCCGTTCAGCATCGAGCAATCCAGGACGGAAAAAAAGCGCGGGCAATGTGCCAGCGCAAAAATCCGATGATTGTACTCAAGCTTTTGGGAAACGCACGGAGTTTCAATGGTGACCGGATGAACTGAAGGCTGGACGCGGACCCTGTGGGAGCGGGTTCACCCGCGATTACGGGAGTGAATCCACCATCGCAATCGCGGGTGAACCCGCTCCCACAGGGTCCGCGTCGGCCAAGAGAAGGCGCTACTCCTGCGCCGCGGTCATCTGCCCATCCCACCCACCGCCCAGCGCGGCAATCAGCTGGACACTGGCCACCAGCCGGCCCTGCAGCAGGTTGAGTACGCTGCGCTCGTTGCTCAGCGCCGTGGTCTGCACATTCACCACGTCCAGGTAGCCGATCAGCCCGGCCTTGTACTGGTTCTCGGTCAGGCGCAGGGATTCGCGCGCCGATTCCAGCGCTTCCTGACGCACCACCGCCTCATCGCCATACACCTTGAGCTGCACCAGGTAGTTTTCCACCTCGCGGAAACCATCCAGCACGGTCTGGCGGTACTGCGCCACGGTCTGGTCGTACACCGCTTCGGTACGGTCTACCTCGGCCGAGCGCTTGCCGGCGTCGAACAGGGTCATGGCCAGGCTCGGCCCTACCGACCAGAAGCGGTTGGGCAGGCTGATCCAGTTGCTGAAACTGCTACTGCTGTAGCCGCCGTTCATGCTCAGGCTCAAATCCGGGAAATAAGCGGCCCGGGCCACGCCGATATTGGCGTTGGCGGCCATCACGTTGCGCTCGGCGGCGGCGATATCGGGACGGCGCTCCAGCAACTGCGACGGCAGCGACAGCGGAATCTGCGGCAGGGCCGGAATAGTATCGGTGGCGGCCAGGGAAAACTCCGCCGGCACCTTGCCCAGCAACACGGCGATGGCGTTCTCGTACTGCGCACGCTGCCAGACCAGATCCACAAGGTCGGCCTCGGTGGTCTTGAGCTGGGTTTGCGCCTGGGCGACCGCGTCCTTGCCGGACACCCCGGCCTGGTACTGGTTCTGGGTCATCTTCAGCGAACGCTGGTACGCCGCCAGGGTCGCTTCGAGCAAGCGCTTCTGCTGGTCGATCACCCGCAGTTGCAGGTAGTTCTGCACCAATTCCGACTGCTGGCTCAGGCGGATCGAGGCCATTTCGGCGAAGCTTGCCTCGGCGCTGGCCTCGTTGGCGTTGAGCCCCTCGCGCAGCTTGCCCCACAGGTCGATTTCCCAGCTCACCCCCAGTTGCGCGCTGTAGGTGTCGCGGATCCCGCTGCTGTTGTTGCTCAGGCTGGAGCTCGAACTCCCGGTGCCCTGGCTCGAACGGGTCTTGCTGGCGCTGAGATCGAGGCTGGGGAACAGCGAGGCCCGCGAGCTGCGCATCAGGGCCTGGGCCTGGCGGTACTGGGCCTCGTACTGGCGCACGGTCTGGTTGTTGGCATTGAGTTCGGCGACCAGCGCGTTGAGTTGCGCATCGCCATACAGCTCCCACCAGGCTCCACGGGCCAGGGTGTCGGACGGCGTAGCCTGGGTCCAGCCCTCGGCATGCTTGAACGGCACGTCGGTGTGCATGGCCGGGCGATGGTAATCCGGGCTCAGGGTGCAGGCGCTGAGCATCGCCACGCACAGGCCGGCCGCCAGCAGGCGCGAGCCACGGGCCCCGAGCAGGCGCATCAGCGAAGAATCGGAAAGAAGCAGGCGTTGGCTCATAGCGGGGTTTCCAAAGCGGCATCGGTGCGCACGCCGCGCCAGCGGTTGAAGCGGTGGCGGGCGCGGTCCAGGTAGAGGTAGACCACCGGGGTGGTGTAGAGCGTGAGGACCTGGCTGAAAACCAGGCCGCCGATGATGGTCAGGCCCAATGGCTGGCGCATTTCCGAGCCCTCGGCATTGCCCAGCAGCAACGGCAGGGCACCGAGGATCGCCGCCAGGGTGGTCATCAGGATCGGCCGCAGGCGCAGCAGGCAGGCGCGGCGAATCGATTCTTCGGGGTCCAGGCCCTCGTGGCGCTCGAGTTGCAAGGCAAGGTCGATCATCAGGATGGCGTTTTTCTTCACCACGCCGATCAGCAGGAACAGCCCCAGCAACGAGATCAGGCTGAACTCGCCACCGGTGACGTACAGGGTCAGCAAGGCGCCGACGCCCGCCGAGGGCAGGGTCGAGAGGATGGTCAACGGGTGAATGTAGCTTTCATAGAGAATGCCCAGCACCAGGTACACCAGCACCAGTGCGCCGAGGATCATCAGCGGCTGGCCCTGCTGGGTCTTGACGAAGGCGTTGGCATTGCCGCCGAGCTTGGCGATGACGTCTTCGGGCAAACCGACCGCGGCCACCGCACGCTCCACCGCCGCCAGGGCTACGTCCGGGGTGTAGCCCTCAGCGATATCGAAGGAGATGTCCTCCGCGGCGAACTGCCCTTCGTGACTGACCCGGTCATCGGCCAGGGTGTTCTCGTAACGGGCGAAGGTGGACAAGGGCACCCGCGCGCCGTCGGCGGTGATCACCTGGACCTGCTCCAGGGTGCTCGGGTCCTGGGCGTACTTCGGGTTGATCTCCATCACCACCTGGTACTGGTTCAGGCTGTCGTAGATGGTCGAGATCTGCCGCTGGCTGTAGGCGTTGTTGAGCACGGCGGTGACCATGTTCATGTCGATGCCCAGGCGCTTGGCCTGGTCGCGGTCGACCACCAGGGTCACCTGCTGGGTGCCGCCGCCGTCGCGGGCGTCGATGGCGGTCAGTTCGGGCAGCGCACGCAGGGCCGCGACCACCTTCGGGTACCAGTTGCGCAATGCCCCCAGGTCACCGCTTTGCAGGGTGTAGAGGTACTGCGAGGTGGTCTGGTCGCGACCGCCCCCGCCCAGTTGCAGGTCCTGGTCGGCCTGGAGGAACAGGCGTCCGCCGGGCACCAGGGGCATTTCCTTGCGCAGGCGCTCGATCACCTGCTGGGCCGAAAGCTTGCGTTCCTTGATCGGCTTCAGGCGCACCAGGACCATCGCGTTGTTGGTGCCGCTGTTGCCGCCAATGAAGCCGGCCACGCTCTGCACCGCCGGATCGGCGAGCAAGGCACGCCGGTAGATCTCCATCTTCGGCTGCATCACGCTGAACGACAGGCCGTCGTCACCGCGCACGAAGCCCATCAACTGGCCGGTGTCCTGTTGGGGCATCAGGGTCTTGGGCACCACCACATACAGGGCGATATTCACCCCGATGGCGACGAACAGGCTGAGCAGGGTCAAGCGCCGATGACGCAGGGCCCAGCCGAGGCTGCGGTCGTAACCGGCGACCATGCGCTGGTTGACCCGCTCGCTCCAGCGTTGCAGGCGGGTCTGCCCCGCCGCCGGATCGTGGGGCTTGAGCCAGCGCGAGCAGAGCATCGGGGTCAGGGTCAGGGACACCACCAGGGAGACGATGATCGCCGCCGCCAGGGTGATGGAGAACTCGCGGAACAGCGCGTTGACGATGCCGCCCATGAACAGGATGGAGACGAACACCGCCACCAGCGAGACGTTCATCGACAGCAGGGTGAAGCCTACCTCGCGGGTTCCGAGATAGGCCGCGCGCAGGGGCGGCTGGCCGTCCTCGATATGCCGCGAAATGTTCTCCAGGACCACGATGGCATCGTCCACCACCAGGCCCGTGGCAAGGATCAGCGCCATCAGCGACAGGTTGTTCAAGGAAAAACCGCACAGGTACATGACCGCGAAGGTACCCACCAGCGACACCGGCACCGCCAGGGTCGGGATCAGCGAGGCGCGGAAATTGCCGAGGAACAGGTACACCACCAGCACCACCAGGACCACGGCGATCAGCAGGGTGTGCTCGGCTTCCTTGAGGGTCGCCTTGATCACCGGCGAGCGGTCCATGGCGATGTTCAGGGTAACGCTGGACGGCAGCAGCGATTGCAGGGCCGGCAGCTGTTCCTTGATCTGCGCCACGGTCTGGATGATGTTGGCGTTGGTCTGCCGGTTGATCACCAGCAGCACCGCTTCCTGGTCATTGAAGAAGCCGCTGTTGTAGCGGTTCTCCACGCCGTCGCTGACCTTCGCCACATCGCTCAGGCGCAGCACCGAGCCGTCCTGGTAGCGGATCACCAGCGGTTCGTAGTCCTTGGCCTTTTCCAGCTGGTCGTTGGCCCGCACCTGCCAATTGCGCCCGGCGTCCTCGATAAAGCCCATGGGCCGGCGCTGGTTGGCCGCGGCCACGCTCTCGCGCACGTCTTCCAGGGCCAGGCCGTACTGGGCAAGCATCTTCGGCTGCAGCTCGATGCGCACCGCCGGCAGCGAGCTGCCGCCGATCTGCACCTCCCCTACCCCGGCCACCTGCGACAGGCTCTGCGACAGGATGGTCGAGGCCAGGTCGTAGAGCTGGCCCTTCTGCAGCACGTCGGACGTCAGCGACAGCACCATGATCGGTGCTTGCGACGGGTTGATCTTCTTGTAGGTGGGCATGCTTTTCATGCCGCTGGGCAGCAGGTTGCGCGCGGCATTGATGGCCGCCTGCACTTCCCGCGCGGCGCCGTCGATATCGCGGTCCAGGTCGAAGCCGAGAATGACCCGGGTCGAGCCCTGGCTGGAACTGCTGGTCAGGGTGGTGACCCCGGCGATGGTGCCCAGCTTGCGCTCCAGCGGCGTGGCCACGGTCGCCGCCATCACCTCGGGGCTGGCGCCCGGGAGGCTGGCCGAGACCACGATCACCGGAAAGTCCATCTTCGGCAACGGTGCCACTGGCAACAGGCCGAAGCTCACCGCACCGAGGAGCATGATCGCAAGGCTCAGGAGCATGGTCGCCACCGGGCGACGGATGAAAGGCGCGGAGAGGTTCACGACAGGCTCCCGCTCATCACGGCCATGATGCTCATGCCTGCTCCCCGCTGGCCGCCGGCTGCGGCTTGAAGCGCCGCGCCAGGCGATCGAAGTACAGGTAGATCACCGGCGTGGTGAACAGGGTCAGGACCTGGCTCAGGGCCAGGCCACCGACCATCACCAGGCCCAGCGGTTGGCGCAGCTCGGCACCGGAACCGCTGGCGAGCATCAATGGCACCGCACCGAACAGCGCCGCCAGGGTGGTCATCAGGATCGGCCGGAAGCGCAGCAGCGCCGCCTGGTAGATGGCCTTCTGCGGCTCCATGCCCTGGTTGCGTTCGGCCTCCAGGGCGAAGTCGATCATCATGATCGCGTTCTTCTTGACGATGCCGATCAGCAGGATGATGCCGATGATGGCGATCATGCCCAGGTCGTTGCCGCTGAGGATCAGCGCGAGCAAGGCGCCCACCGCCGCCGAAGGCAGGGTCGAGAGGATGGTGACCGGATGGATGTAGCTCTCGTAGAGCACGCCAAGGACGATGTACATGGTTACCACGGCAGCGAGGATCAGCAGCAATGTGCTCGACAGCGAGGCCTGGAAGGCTTGCGCCGCGCCCTCGAAGCGGGTCTGCACGCCCAGCGGCATGCCGATGTCCTTCTGCACCTGCTCGATCAGTTGCACGCCCTCGCCCAGGGACACGCCCTCGGCCAGGTTGAACGACAGGGTCACCGCCGGGAACTGGCCGATATGGGAAATCGCCAGTTGCGCCTGGCGCTCCTCGACATGGGCCAAGGCCGACAGGCGCACCTGGCTGCCGGCGGTGGTCTTGACATAGATGCCGTCCAGCGCCTTGGGCCCGAGGGTGGCCGCGGCCTCGGCCTGGAGCACCACGCGGTACTGGCTGGCCTGGGTGTAGATGGTGGAAATCTGGCGCTGGCCGAAGGCGTCGTACAGGGCGTTGGTGATTTCCGAAACGGTCACCCCAAGGCGGCTGGCGGCGTCGCGGTCGATCACCAGGAACACCTGCAGGCCCTTGTCCTGCAGATCGCTGGCGACGTCGGTCAGTTGCGGGTATTGCTGCAGGCCATGCACCAGCTTGCCGCTCCACTGCGAAAGCAGCTCGGCATCCGGCGACGACAGGCTGAACTGGTACTGGGTACGGCTGACCCGGTCCTCGATGCTCAGGTCCTGCACCGGCTGCATGAACAGGCGGATGCCGCTGAGGCGGTCGACCTGCGGTTGCAGGCGGGCGATCACCTGGGCGGCGGTCAGGTCACGCTCGCCGTGGGGCTTGAGGTTGATCAGGAAGCGCCCGCTGTTGAGCGTGGCGTTGTCCCCATCGACGCCGATATAGGACGACAGGCTGTCCACGGCCGGGTCCTCGAGGATCAGTGCCGCCAGTTCCTGCTGGCGCTGGCTCATGGCGGCGAAGGACGTGGCCTGCGGCGCCTCGGAAATGCCCTGGATCACCCCGGTGTCCTGCACCGGGAAGAAACCCTTGGGCACGGCGATATACAGCAGCACGGTCAGGCCCAGGGTCGCCACCGCCACCAGCAGGGTCAGCGGCTGGTGCCTGAGCACCCATTGCAGGCCACGGCCGTAATGCTCGATCAGCCAGTCGATCCAGGCGCCGCTGGCCCGGTAGAAGCGGCTCTGCTCCTGCTCCTTGGGTTCACGCTTGAGCAGGCGCGCGCACATCATCGGGGTCAGAGTCAGGGATACCACCAGGGAAATCAGGATCGCCACCGCCAGGGTAATGGCGAATTCGCGGAACAGCCGCCCCACCACGTCGGCCATGAACAGCAGCGGGATCAGCACCGCGATCAGCGAGAACGTCAGCGAGATCAGGGTGAAGCCGATCTGCCGCGCGCCCTTGAGCGCGGCCTGCAGGGGCGTCTCGCCTTCCTCGATGTGGCGGGCGATGTTCTCCAGCATGACGATGGCGTCGTCCACCACGAAACCGGTGGCGATGGTCAGGGCCATCAGGGTCAGGTTGTTGATGGAGAAGCCGGCCAGGTACATGACGCCGAAGGTGCCGATCAGCGACAGCGGCACGGCGATGGACGGAATCAGGGTGGCGCTGACGCGGCGCAGGAACAGGAAGGTCACCATCACCACCAGGGCGATGGCGAACAGCAGTTCGTGCTGCACGTCGCGCACCGAGGCGCGGATGGTCTGGGTGCGGTCGGTGAGCACGCTGACGTCCAGGCCGGCCGGGAGGTTGTCGGTGATTTCCGGGAGCATGGTCTTGATCCGGTCCACCACCTCGATCACGTTGGCCCCCGGCTGGCGCTGGATATTCACCAGCACCGCCTGGTTCTGGTTGGCCCAGGCGGCCAGGCGCTCGTTCTCGGCACCATCGACGATCTCGGCGACATCCTTCAGGCGCAGCGGCGCGCCGTTGTTGTAGGCGAGGATCAGGTTGGCGTATTCCTCGGGAGAGCGCAGCTGGTCGTTGGCGTCCAGCATCGACACCCGGGTCGGGCCATCGAAGTTGCCCTTGGGCTGGTTGACGTTGGACGCGCCGATCAGGGTGCGCACGTCGGCCAGGTTCAGCCCTGCTGCCGCGAGGGCGTCGGGGTTGACCTTGATCCGCACCGCCTGGCGCTGGCCACCGGCGATACTGACCATGCCGACGCCGCTGATCTGGGCGATCTTCTGCGCCATGCGCGTATCGACCAGGTCGTTGAGCTTGGGCAGCGGCATGGTCTTCGATGAAATCGCCAGGGTCAGCACCGGGGTATCGGCCGGGTTGACCTTGTTGTACACCGGCGGCGCCGGCAGATCGCTGGGCAACAGGTTGCTGGCGGCGTTGATCGCCGCCTGTACCTGCTGCTCGGCGACGTCCATGTTCATTTCCAGGCTGAAGCGCAGGGTCAGCACCGAGGCGCCGCCGGAGCTGGTCGAGGCCATCTGTTCCAGGCCCGGCATCTGCCCGAACTGGCGTTCCAGCGGGGCGGTCACCGCGCTGGTCATCACCTGCGGGCTGGCGCCGGGGTACAGGGTCATGACCCGGATGGTCGGGTAGTCGACCTGGGGCAGCGCCGCCACCGGCAGCAGCTTGTAGGCGATCAGGCCGGCCAGGACGATGGCCAGCATGCTCAGGGTGGTGGCGACCGGGCGGAGAATGAACAGGCGCGAGAGGTTCATGCGCCGGCCTTGCCGCTGGATGCCGGGGCTTCGGAGACCTCGGGCTTGTCCTGGCCTTGCAGGTGCTGGCCGGGAGTGGTCGGAACCTTGGCCGGGTCGTCCACCACATCGACCTTGGTGCCATCGCGCAGGCGGTCGGTGCCTTCCAGCACTACCCGCTCGCCCTTGGCCAGGCCTTCCTTGACCACGGTGCGTTCACCATCGCTGGCGCCGACCTTGAGGTTGCGGATATGCACCTTGTTCTCGTCGTCGATGACATAGACGAAGGTGCCGTTGCTGCCGAACTGGATCGCCGCCGCCGGCGCCAGCACCACGTCCTTGAGGGTGTCGGCCAGCAGCCGGGCGTTGACGAACTGGTTGGGGAACAGGGCCTCGTCGCGGTTTTCGAAACGCGCCTTGAACTTGAGGGTACCGGTGGTGATGTCGATCTGGTTATCGATGCTCGCCAGCACGCCGGTGGCCTGCTGGCGCGTGTCGCCACGGTCCCAGGCCTCCACCGGCAGCGGCGTACCGGTACGGAAGCGGGCCAGCACGGTGTCCAGCTCGTTTTCCGGCAGGGTGAAGGCGACGGTGATCGGCTGGGTCTGGGTGATCACCACCAGGGCGGTGGTGTCGTTGGCCGCCACCAGGTTGCCGAGGTCGAGCTGGCGCAGGCCGAGACGGCCGGAGATCGGGGCGCGGATCTTGGTGAAGTCGAGATTGAGCCTGGCGTCGCCCACCGCGGCCTGGTTGGTCTTGATCGTGCCTTCGTACTGCGCGACCAGCGCGGCCTGGGTGTCGAGGGTCTGCTTGGCGATGCTGTCCTCGGCATACAGGCCCTTGTAGCGGGCCAGGTCGATCTGCGCGTTCTTCAGTTGCGCCTGGTTCTGCGCCAGGGTGCCCTCGGCCTGCTGCAGGGCGATCTGGTAGCTGCGCGGGTCGATCTCGGCGAGCAGGTCGCCGGCCTTCACCTGCTGGCCTTCCTTGAAGTAGACCTTGACCAGTTCCCCCGCCACCCGGCTGCGCACATTGACCGTGTTGGTCGCGGTCACGGTCCCCAGCGCCTTGTAATAGACCGGGAAGTCGCCAACCGTGGCCGCGGCCACCCGCACCGGGACGCTGGCAGTGGACGAGCCGAAGCCCGGGCGGCCGCCGCCGACCCCGGCCATGGCGCCGCGGCGACCACCGGCATTGCCTTTGGCTTCGCCCTGGGCGGCCGGCGTGGTGTGGGACTGTGCGCTGGGCCAGAGCCACCAGCACAGGCCGGCGATGACCAGCAGGATCAACAGGCTCAGGAGCCAGCGGCGGGAGGAACGGGAGGAAGATTGCATCGGGTTCTCGACCATGAGTACGCAGGAAACTTTGAAGGAGGCTGAACGATAAGCACTCCAAGCGTTTTAGCAAAGCGCCTTTACCGGCAATTTACCGATAACTGACGTTGCCAAGTTTCTGAACTTTAAATAAAAACGGCCTGGACTAAGCCAGGCCGTTTCAGGGTGTTGCAGGATCGTCGTGCCGCTTGCCTTACTTCAGGACCGCCAGGGCCGCGTCGTAGTTCGGCTCTTCGGCGATTTCGCCCACCAGCTCGGCGTGCAGGACCTTGTCGTTCTCGTCCAGGACCACTACCGCACGGGCAGCCAGGCCGGCCAGTGGGCCGTCGGCGATGGCCACGCCGTAGTTCTCGAGGAACTCGCGGCCGCGCAGGGTCGACAGGTTCTGCACGTTGCTCAGGCCTTCGGCGCCGCAGAAGCGGGCCTGGGCGAACGGCAGGTCGGCGGAAATGCACAGCACCACGGTATTGGCGATGTCGTTGGCCTGGGCATTGAACTTGCGCACGGAGGTGGCGCAGGTTGGCGTATCGACGCTCGGGAAGATGTTCAGCACCTTGCGCTTGCCGGCGTAGTCCTTCAGCGACTTGTCGGCCAGGCCTTCGCCAACCAGGGAGAACGCAGGCGCCTGGGCGCCGGCCTTCGGCAGTTCGCCTTTGACCTGAACCGGATTGCCTTTGAGAGTCACTTGAGCCATGAGCGGAGTCCTTATGCGGGGTTGAAAAGACCCAGAGTTAAGCACGAAAGTGCGCCGGCACCTATGGGGCAATGCAAATTGTTGAATTGTCGGACGTTTCTTGTGGACAATCTGCCGATTTAAAGCCGAACAATCATGCCCGCCTTGATTGGCCCTGTGGGAGCGGGCTCACCCGCGATTACATTGGTGAATTCACTGACGTAATCGCGGGTGAACCCGCTCCCACAGGGTTTCGCGTTACGGCAGCAGCGAATAGACGACGGAAGACAGCGCCACCAGGCCGACAACCACAACAAACACATTCGACACCTTGCCGCTGTACTTGCGCATCGCCGGGACCTTGCGGATGGCGTACATCGGCATCAGGAACAGGATCGCCGCGATCACCGGGCCGCCCAGGGCTTCGATCATGCCGAGGATGCTCGGGTTGAGGGTGGCGACGATCCAGCACACCACCAGCATCAGCGCGGCGGTCACCCGGTCCAGGGTCTTGGCCGGCGGGCGTTTGCCGGTCTTGAGGATGATGCCCTTGAGGCCCTCGCTGGCGCCGATGTAGTGACCGAGGAACGACTTGGCAATGGCGACGAAGGCGATCAGCGGCGCGGCGAAGGCGATGGTCGGGTTGCTGAAGTGGTTGGCCAGGTACGACAGGATCGACAGGTTCTGCGCCTTGGCCTCGGCCAGTTGCGCCGGGGACAGGGTCAGCACGCAGCTGAACACGAAGAACATCACCATCGCCACCATCAGCAGATGGGCACGGGCCAGGATCTGCCCGCTGCGCTCGTCGGCATGGGCACCGTAGCGGCGCTTCTGGTCGACGGCAAAGGCCGAGATGATCGGCGAATGGTTGAAGGAGAAGACCATGACCGGGATCGCCAGCCACAGTGTGTGCAGGAAGGCGCCGCCACTCGGCACATCGCCGGCGGTGCTGAGGATGCCGCCGTTCCACTGCGGAACCAGGAACACCGCGAGGAACGCCAGGGCGACGATGAACGGGTAGACCAGCAGGCTCATGGCCTTGACCGTGGCCTGCTCGCCGCAGCGCACGACGGCCAGCAGGCCGAGGATCAGCACGAACGACAGCAGCGCCCGCGGAGGCGGCTGGATATGCAGTTGGTGCTCCATGAAGCTGCCGACGGTGTTGGTCAGGGCCACCGAGTAGATCAGCAGGATCGGGAAGATGGCGAGGAAGTAAAGCACGGTGATCATCGCACCGGCACTCAGGCCGAAGTGCTCTTCCACCACCTCGGTGATATCGCCGCCGTTGCGTCCAGACAGGACGAAGCGGGTCAGGCCGCGGTGGGCATAGTAGGTCATCGGGAAGGCCAGCAGCGCCAGGATCAGCAGCGGCCAGAAGCCGCCGAGGCCGGCGTTGATCGGCAGGAACAGGGTGCCGGCGCCGATCGCGGTGCCGAACAGGCCAAGCATCCAGGTGGTGTCATGACGGTCCCAGCGCGCAAGGCTCGCCGCCGGGGTGGATTCGAAGCGTTGTTCAACGCTCGGGGACTGCTCGTTCATTCCGGGTGAAGCTCCACTCGCAAGACTGCAACAGCGCCGCAAGTGGCTGAATAGACGCCTCAGCACACCCCGGCCATAAAAGAGGGGCGCGATTGTGCGCTGAAAGGTTGCACTTGCAAAGCCCTGTCCGAGGAATGGTTGCACCTTTGCGGTGCATAGACAGCAGGATTTTGAGGTGTTGCTGATGGCCTCATCGCTGGCAAGCCAGCTCCCACAGAGACCGCGTGCGCCGCGGATCCTGTGGGAGCTGGCTTGCCAGCGATGAGGCCCTCAAGACTTACTGAACCGCAGCGATCGCCTCCGCCACCTGCTGCAGGTTGTCAGGGCGCAACCCCGACATGCACACCCGGCCGCTGTCGATCAGGTATACGCCGAACTCGTCGCGCAGACGGCGCACCTGGGCCACGCTCAGGCCGGTGTAGCTGAACATGCCGCGCTGGCTGAGGAAGAACGAGAAGTCCTGGCCCGGCAACAACACCGCCAGCGCATCCACCAGGCCCTGGCGCATCTCCAGGATACGCAGGCGCATCTGCTCGACTTCCGCTGCCCATTGGGCATTCAACCCGGCATCGTTCAATACCGTGGCCACCAGTTGCGCACCGAAGGTGGGCGGGCTGGAGTAGTTGCGGCGTACGGTGGCCTTGAGCTGGCCGAGTACGCTGGCCTGGGTCTGGGCATCGTCGCAGACCACGGACAGCCCCCCTACCCGCTCGCCATACAGCGAGAAGATCTTCGAGAAGGAGTTGCTGACCAGGCACGCTACGCCGGCACGGGCGGCCTCGCGGATGGCGAAGGCGTCCTCGACCAGGCCTTCGCCGAAGCCCTGGTAGGCGATATCGAGGAACGGGATCAACTCGCGCGCCTTGACCACTTCGATCACCTGCTGCCATTGGGCCTGGTTCAGGTCGACGCCGGTGGGGTTGTGGCAGCACGGGTGGAGCAGGACGATGCTGTTGGCCGGCAGGGTCTGCAGGGTAGCCAGCATGCCGTCGAAGTCGACGCCACGGGAGGCCTGGTCGAAGTACGGGTAGGTATTCACCTTGAACCCGGCACCTTCGAAGATGGCACGGTGGTTGTCCCAGGTCGGATTGCTGACCCATACCTGCGACTCGGGGAAATAGCGCTTGAGGAAGTCGGCACCGACCTTCAGCGCGCCGGAACCGCCGACCGTCTGCACGGTGGCGACGCGGCCGCTGGTCACCGCCGGGTGATCGGCGCCGAACAGCAGGTTCTGGATGGCCTGGCGATAGCCGGCCAGGCCTTCCATCGGCAGGTACAGGGAGGCTTCGTGGGGCTTGTCGGCCAGGCGCTTCTCCGCCTCGCCCACGGCTGCCAGTTGTGGCACCACGCCGGCCGCGTCGTAGTACAGGCCGATGCTCAGGTTGACCTTGTTGGCACGCGGATCGGTCTTGAAGGTCTCCATCAGCGACAGAATCGGGTCACCGGCATAGGCATCGACATGTTTGAACACAGCGCACAGCTCCTTGGGGCAGGATGAATCGAACAAAGTGTGTCGAGCATACCCGGACTCGCGGTGCAGGAACATGCCCTTGGTGCAAGGGTTTTGTGCATGAGTGCATGAATCGAAAAAACACCGCGGCCCGTGTGGGAGCGGGTTTACCCGCGATTGCAATGGTGAACTCACTAACGCAATCGCGGGTGAACCCGCTCCCACAGGGTCCGCGCTAGGCTAGGGATTGCAGTTGTGCCCATTCCTCCGCCGTCACGCCCACCCCTTCCCGCGCCGACTGCTCCCGCTCCCTGAACCGCCGCTCACCTGGCATCCGCGTCACCCCTGCCGCCTCCATCTGCCGCACCAGTTCCCGCGCCCGCGCGGCGAAGCGCTCGCCCTGGGCCAGGCGTGGATCGATGACGATGATCAATTGCCCGGTCCACGGCGTCTTCGCCCCTGGATGCCGCGACCAATCGAACTCGAAGGAGAAATTGCCGCCGGTCAGCGCCGCCGCCAGCAATTCGACCATCATCGACAATGCCGAGCCCTTGTGCCCGCCGAACGGCAGCAGCGCCCCGCCATCGAGAATCGCCGCCGGGTCCCGGGTGGGCCTGCCGTCGCGGTCAACGCCGATGCCCTCGGGCAGCAACTCGCCCTTGCGCGCGGCGATCTGCACATCGCCATGGGCCATGGCGCTGGTCGCCATGTCGAAGACAATCGGCGCCCCGCCCGCGCAGGGCGCGGCAAAGGCGATCGGGTTGGTGCCGAACAACGGCCGCCGCGCCCCCTCGGGCACCACGCAGGTCATGCTGTTGACCACGCTCAGGGCTACCAGGCCCTGTTCGGCGAACGGCTCGACGTCCGGCCACAAGGCGGCGAAATGGTGGGAATTTTGGACTGCCAGTACCGCGATCCCGGCGCTGCGCGCCTTGTCCACCAGCAGTTCGCGGGCCGCAGCCAGTGCCGGCTGGGCAAACCCGCCAGCGGCATCGACACTCACATAACCGCTGGCCACATCGCTGACCACGGGCTCGGCCCGGCCATCGACCCAGCCGCTGGCCAGGGTAGAAAGATAACCGGGGATACGGAACACGCCATGGCTATGGGCACCATCACGCTGGGCACTGGCGCAGTTGGCCGCGAGGGTGGCGGCCACCGTTTCACTGCAACCATGACGAACGAAGATGCGCTGCAACAGGTTCACCAGGTCGGCGAACGGAATCCGTGTGGCAGGTGCGGACATCTGAAGCTCCCTTGCTTGGAATTGGATTGGGATCAGCTACCCGTGGACTTTCTCCGGATGACCGCTATCTGTCAAAGTCTGTAGCAACCCTGACCACGCTGGAGGTGTACCCGCATGCAATGCCAAACCCTCGTTCTCGGTGCCGGAATCGTCGGCGTCAGTACCGCCCTGCACTTGCAGGCGCGCGGACGGCAAGTCGTGCTGATCGACCGCAACGAGCCCGGCAGCGGCACCAGCCATGGCAATGCCGGGCTGATCCAGCGCTCCAGCGTGACGCCCTACGCCTTTCCCCGCGACCTGAAAACCCTGGCTCGCTACAGCCTCAACCGCCAATCCGCGGTGCGCTACGACTGGCGCTACCTGCCACGGGTCGCGCCATGGCTGCTGCGTTACTGGCAGCAGTCCGCCCCTGCCCCGCTGGCCGACGCGACCCGGGCCATCCAGCCGTTGATGCAACGCTGCGTCAGCGAGCACGACCCGCTGATCGAAGCCGCCGGGGCCCAGGCGCTGGTCAGGACCGAGGGCTGGATCGAGCTGTACCGGGATCAAAGCGCCCTGGCCGCCGCCACCGCCGATGCCGCGAATCTCGGGCCCTACGGCCTGGCCTTCGACCTGCTCGACCGCCAGCAGCTGCATGCCCGGGAGCCCAGCCTGAGCCAGGCGGCCATAGGCGCCATCCACTGGCTCGATCCCAAGACCGTAAGCAATCCCGGTGCGCTGGTGCGCGCCTATGCACGCCTGTTCGTGCAGCGCGGCGGGCAGTTCATCCACGGCGATGCGCGCAGCCTGCGGCAGGTCGAGGGTGGCTGGCAGGTCAGCAGCCAGCGCGGGCCGATCGATGCCCGGGAGGTGGTCATTGCACTGGGCCCGCAGGCGGCCGAGGTGCTGAAGCCGCTGGGCTACGCCATTCCATTGGAGAGCAAGCGCGGCTATCACATGCACTTCCAGGTGCGTCCGGGCATGCCGCTCCGGCATTCGATCTGCGATGTCGAGGCCGGCTTCGTCATCGCGCCGATGGACCAGGGCATTCGCCTGACCACCGGCGTGGAGTTCGCCGCCAGCGAGGATCCGGGCAATGAAATCCAGTTGAAGCGCTGCGAGGTGATCGCTCGCAGCCTGTTCCCCCTGGGCGAGCGGCTCGACAGACAGCCGTGGCTGGGGCGCCGCCCGTGCCTGCCGGACATGCGCCCGGTGATCGGCCCGGCGCCACGGCATGAAGGGCTGTGGTTCAACTTCGGCCATGCCCACCATGGCCTGACCCTGGGGCCGGTCACGGCAAGGCTGGTGGCGGAGATGATGTGTGGGGAAGTGCCGTTTACCGACCCGGCGCCCTATAGCGCCGGGCGTTTCGGTTGAGATCAAAAGCGGTATGCGGATCCTGTGGGAGCGGGTTCACCCGCGATTACGATAGTGGAATCACCGACGTAATCGCGGGTAAACCCGCTCCCACAAGGTTCGTGTTTCAGTCTTCCAGCGGTTTCGGAGGTGGCAGCGGTTTTGCCGGCTTGGCCGGCTTGGCATCGGCCTTGCCCGCCTTGGCATCGGCGGCTGCTGGCGCCGCCTGGGGCTCCGGCTTGCTGATCGCCTTCTCTTCCGCCGGCAGCGCATCCACCGCCGCGAAGATCTTGCTCATATCCAGCGAACCGTCGTTGTCCAGCACGTGCTTGCTGCCGTCCTTGCCCACTAGGGTCACCTGGGTGCCGTTCTGCGCGCCGCGGCTGACCTGGCGGATCAAGGCCATGGTGGTCTGCTGTTCGAGGTTCTTGTCGTCACGCTTGCCGATCATCCCGGCCACGCTGTAGAGCACCAGGCCGCGCTCCTTGAAGCCGGCCTGGGTCGCCGGGTCCTTGAGTGATTCGTTGAGGCTTCGCAACAGCGGGTCGGCGCTGGTGGGGGCGATGACCACCAGCGGACGGGCCCGGCCCGCATCCAGATCCAGAGGGTTGTCATCGGCCAGCAGCGGACCGGCGATGGCCAGCAGGACGGCAAGGGTCAGGGACCGGACGAGCATGTGTTTCTCCTTCTTCATTCCTCGTAACAATGACTACAGACCTCAAGGAAAGATCCGAAGGTCGGAGCCTAAACGACTGCGCAGGGCAACTGCCCGGGACAAAGGTAACTTTCGGTTTCAGAAAGGTAATTTCTCACGTGCCGAAACGAAAAGTCCGACACGCCTAGACAGGAGGATAGTCGATGGCGGGAAGCTGCGCGGAAGATACCCTCGCAGCGAAAGATTCCTCTAGAACAACCCCATCTGCCGATCGATCAAGCCGGCGAAGTCATCACCGACGAAGGGCAATATTGCATCCGCCACCGGCTGCAACTGGCGGCTGAGGTAGTGATCGTAATCGATCGGACTGCGCCGGTTTTCCAGCGGTTCCGGCCCGCTGGTGGTGATCACGTAGCTGATCCAGCCGCCGCGCTGGTACTGCCGCGGCCGCCCCTGGCTGTCGTTGTACTCGTCCGCCAGCCGGGCGGCGCGGACATGCGGCGGGACGTTGCGCTGGTAGTCGTCCAGCGGGCGGCGCAGGCGCTTGCGGTAGATCAGCAGTTCGTCCAGCTCGCCGGCCAGGGTGCGCTGCACGTAGTCGCGGACGAACTCGCGGTAGGGCTCGCGCTGGAAAATCCTGCGGTACAGCGCCTGCTGGAACTCCCGGGCCAGCGGCGACCAATCGGTACGCACGCTTTCCAGGCCCTTGTAGACCATTTCCTCACTGCCGCCGGCGCGCCTTACGAGGCCGGCGTAGCGCTTTTTGCTGCCCTCCTCGGCGCCGCGGATGGTCGGCATCAAAAAGCGCGTGTAATGGGTCTCGTATTGCAGTTCCAGGGCGCTTTCGAGCCCGTACTCATCGCGCAGGTGGTCGCGCCACCACTGGTTGACCCCTGCCACCAGCGCCTTGCCGATGCGGTCGGCGTCCTGCGGAGCGTGGGCGCTCTTGAGCCAGACGAAGGTGGAGTCGGTATCGCCATAGATCACTGTATAGCCCTGGGCCTCGATCAATTGCCGGGTGCGCTGCATGATCTGGTGCCCACGCAGGGTGATGGACGAGGCCAGCCGCGGGTCGAAGAAGCGACAGCCGCTGGAGCCGAGCACGCCGTAGAAGGCGTTCATGATGATCTTCAAGGCCTGGGACAGCGGCGCGTTGCCTTCGCGCTTGGCCGCCTCGCGGTTTTGCCAGACCCGTTCGACGATGGCTGGCAGGCAGTGCCGGGTCCGCGAGAAACGCGCCTGGCGAAAGCCCGGCACCGAGTGCTCGTCGTTCGGCTCGCGCAGGCCTTCGATCAGGCCCACCGGGTCGATGAGGAAGGAACGGATGATCGACGGGTACAGGCTCTTGTAATCCAGTACCAGCACCGATTCGTACAGCCCGGGCCGCGAATCCATGACGAAGCCGCCAGGGCTGGCCTCGCCCTCGCGCCCGCCCAGGTTCGGCGCGACGAAGCCGAGGCGGTGCATCAGCGGGATATACAAATGGCAGAACGCGGCCACCGAGCCGCCGCTGCGGTCTGCGGGCAATCCGGTGACCGTGGCCCGTTCGAGCAGGAAGTCCATCAACCGGGTCTTATCGAAGATCCGTGTGACCAGCTCGCAGTCCTTGAGGTTGTAGCGCGCCAGCGCCGGACGGTCCTCGGCGAACATGCGGTTGATCTCGTCCATGCGCTGGTAAGGGGTGTCGATGGCCTTGCCTTCGCCAAGCAGGGTCTGGGCCACGTTTTCCAGGCTGAAGGACGGGAAGCTCCAGGTTGCCGAGCGCAGCGCCTCGATACCGTCGATGATCAGCCGGCCGGCGGCGGCGGCGAAGAAATGCGTGCGGCTGCCGTGCTCGCGCCATTCCATCGGCTGCTTATCACGGCCCAGCAATAGCGGTACGTCCAGTTGCTTGCTGTGCTCGTGGAGCACACGTAGGTCGAACTGCACCAGGTTCCAGCCGATGATCGCATCAGGATCGTGACGGTCCAGCCAGGCATTGAGGCTGTGCAGCAACTCGGCACGGGTCTCGCACCAGATCAAGTCGAAATCCACCGTGCTGCCATCGCCGTTGGCCGGTCCCAGCATGTACACCTGCCTCTGGCCGCAGCCTTCAAGGGCGATGGAGTACAGTTCGCCACGCTCGCTGGTCTCGATATCCAGGGACACCAGTTTCAGGTGCGGGCGGTAACCGCTGGAGGGTTTGAGCTGGGCGTCCAGGTAAACGCCGTCGGCATCGACCTTGCCACTGAACGCTACCGGCGCAGTGATGAAGCGCTCCATCAAATAGCGCTCCGGCGGTCGGATATCGGCCTCCAGTACCTCGATACCGGCGCCGCGCAGGCGTTTTTCCAGCTGGATCGCCTGGCGTTGCTGGCGACAGTACAGGCCCAGCACCGGCTGGTGTTCGAAGTCCTGCAGGGCCAGCGGGCGCAGTTCCACGTCGCGCTCGCCGCGCAGCAGTTCGCGGGCGCGGGCCTCGTACTGCGCCGGGATGAAGGCCACCGAGGTCTGCAACGGCAGGCGCAACAGGCGCGGGCCGGCATCGGTGGCCAGCCAGAACTCCACCTGGGTGCCCTGGGGCGTGTCCCGCCAATGGCGGGTCAGGACAAAGCCCTGTTGTGGCTGCACCGGTCCTCCGGGAACGCTGATGATCGCTGACGCTACGCGAACCCTGTGGGAGCGGGTTTACCCGCGATTACGGTAGTGAATCCACCGACGCTATCGCGGGTAAACCCGCTCCCACAGGGTCCTGGTGTGCCAGACAAAAAATGGCAACGGATTCTACCCGACGCGACGGGTTTCGGCGCGCCCCTCATCCCGTTAGAATGCTCGGCCAGGAGCCCCTTCCCTCACTATGGACAGTGCCCGACCTCATGTATTGCGCCCCGCAGGACCAACCCCGTGCCAGTTGACCGCCCCCTGCTCTCCCTGTTGTGGCTGCTGCCGCTGACGGCACTGGCCGGCGACCCGGTTATCGACCCGCATGCCGACCTGCTTTACCGCCAGGCCCTGCCGCTGCTGGAAAAGGCCGAGGCACAGAGCAACGCGCTGCCGCTGGATGCCCTGCCCACCGACCGCGAACTGATCCGCAAGGTCCAGGCCCTGGACCAGACCCTGCAACCGGCCGTGGCCCTGCTGCAGCGCGCCGCGCTGTTGCAGCACCCGGTGGCCGAATACCGCCTGGCCCTGCATTACATCACCCACCTTCCCGCCGGGCAGATCGCCGCCGAAGCCTGCCCGTTGCTGCGCTCCAGCATCGCCCAGGGCTTTGCCCCGGCCGCGCTGGAAGTGGTCAACTGGTGTCCCGAGGTGCTGGAAGACAGCACCTATCGCCAGGCCCTGGAGCAGGTGTCGACACGCAGTTCGATGTATGCCGGCTACTACCCGCAACCCGCCGTGCGCCTGCTGTGCCTGCGCGAACGGCCACAAGGCCTGGCCATGCAGTGGGGGCGCCAGCGTGACTTCCAGGCCGAGGTCTATCGCCTGCTCGCCAGGCTGGACGCCAGCCAGCGCGTCACCTACGCGCACAAGGCCATGGAAATCAACGGCTGCCAGGCTGCGCAACACCAACTGGTCAGCCACCCGTAGCAGACAGCAAGATCGTTCAAGGCGCCCGGCCGGCGCTCTGGCATGCTGCGTGACCGTTCCTTGCCGTGTTGTCGCCCATGCCTGCATCCATCGCCCGTACTGCCTGTATCAAAGGCGCCATCGCCTGCCTGCCGCTGTCGCTGGCCGTCGCGCCCTGGGGACTGCTGGCCGGTTCCATGGCCATCGAAGCCAAGCTTACCCCGCTGCAAAGCCAGGGTTTGTCGGCGATCGTCTTCGCCGGAGCGGCGCAACTGGTGGCCATCGGCATGCTCAAGGGCGGCGCCAACCTGTTTTCCATACTGCTGACCACCTTGCTGCTGACCTCCCAGCACCTGCTCTATGGCCTGTCGATGCGCCCGGTACTGTCGGAGTTGCCGACCCGCTGGCGCCTGACCCTGGGTTTCCTGCTCACCGACGAGTTCTTCGCCCTGGTCAGCCAGTATGACCGCCAGCAGTTCAACCGTTGGTACGCCTTTGGCGTCGGCTTCACCTTCTACCTGGCCTGGAACCTGTTCACCCTGGCCGGGATCATCCTTGGCCAAAGCATTCCGCACCTGGACCAACTGGGCCTGGACTTCTCCATCGCCGCCACCTTCGTCGCCCTGATCGCGCCCACGGTACGCAGCGTGCCGACGCTGGTCTGCGTGGCGGTTTCGCTGTTCTGCTCGGTGCTGTTCAGCTACTGGCACTGGGAAACCGCGCTGGTCGCCGCCGGGCTGCTGGGCATGGCCGCGGGCTTTATCTGCCAGAAATTGTTCGGAGCACGCTGATGGTCTTCATCCTGATCCTGGCCATGGGCCTGCTGGTCTTCCTCAACCGCTACGCGTTTCTCGAACCGCGCCTGCCCCTGCGCCTGAGCTCCAACGCCCGGCAATTCCTCGGCTTCGCCGTACCCGGGATGCTCACCGCGATCTGCGGACCGATCGTGTTCCTGCCCGGGCAGCAACTGAACCTTGACCCGGCCAACCCCTACCTGCTGGGTTCGCTGCTCGCCGTGGTGCTGGTACTCTGGACGCGCAATACCCTGCTCAGCATGCTGCTGAGCATGGGCTTCTTCTTTATCTATCGCGCCTGGCTGAGCGGTTCGCCATGACACAGGTTCCACGGGAACAGACCCATTTCTGGCAGGCAGCGGCGCTGGACAACCTCGAGTTGCTCCAGGCCCGCTATTTCCAGCAGCGTTTCGCTCCCCACGTGCACGAAGGCTATTCCATCGTCGCCATCGAGACCGGTGCGCAGTGCTTCTGGCACCGCGGCGCCGACCATGTGGCACCGGTGGGCAGCGTAGTGCTGATCAACCCTGAGGAACTGCATACCGGCGCCCGCGCCCACGAGAACGGCTGGAGCTACCGCGGCTGCTACCCGGACGTGACCCATATGACCAGCGTGCTCGACGAACTGGAACTGGATGCCGGCGGCACGCCGGGCTTCAGCGCCAGTGTCCTGCATGACCCGCCGGTATTCCGTGCCCTGCTCGGCCTGCACCGCTGCGCCCAGCAAGGCGCCAGCGCCCTGGAGCAGCAATCGGCCTGGCGCGAGGCAGCGTTGCTGCTGATGCAGCGCCACGCCCGGGTCCGCGACCCGCGCGCCCCGGGCAACGAACCGCTGGCGGTGGTCCGCGCCCGCGAGCTGCTGGATGCGCGCCTGGATTGTCCGCCGTCGCTGGAGGAACTGGCGGCTGCCGTGCACCTGTCGCCGTTCTACTTCGCCCGGGTGTTCCGCCAGGCCACCGGCCTGCCGCCCCATGCCTGGCTCAAGCAGCGCCGCCTGGCCCGGGCCCGGACCCTGCTGCGCCACGGCTACCTGCCCTTCAACGTCGCCGTGGACCTGGGTTACGCCGACCAGGCCCACCTCAATCGACAGTTCAAGCAGGCCTACGGCGTCACGCCCGGCGAGTACCGCCGCGCCTGCATGAACGCCGCGTCGATCTCTGTTCGATAATCGAACACAACCCGGTCCTGCCCCCTCAAGCGCTCGTCACCCCTCTCCGATAGCTATTGGCAAACCCGCCCGAAGTGGCGGGACCGACTATCGAGGAGTCCTTGCCCGCATGTTCGCCGACCTGAAAATCCGCACCGGAATGTTCTGGGTGCTGTCACTGTTCAGCCTGACCCTGCTGTTCTCCACCGTCAGCGCCTGGCGCAGCGCCGTGGGCAGCGATGTGCAGATCGCCGAGCTGGACCGTACCGCGCACCAGTCCGACCGCCTTAACAACGCCCTGCTCATGGCGATCCGCTCCAGCGCCAACGTGTCCTCCGGCTTCATCGAACAGCAAGGCGGCCACATGGACAGCGCCAAGGGTCGCCTGACCCGCTCGGAAGAACTGATCGCCTCCGGCCAGGCGCTGATCGCCGACTTCGTCGCCGCCGTGGACGACCCGACGCTCAAGACCACCGCCGACGAACTGCAACGCACCTACCTGAGCTATTCCGCAGCCATCGCCGGCCAGCGCCAGGCGACCCTGGAGAACTCCCTGGACCGCTACTTCACGGTCAACATCGAGGCTGGCAACGCCATGGGCCGCCTGCAGGCCCTGCGCCAGGACCTGGTCAAGGAACTGAGCACCCGCAGCCAGCAGATCATGGACGAATCGCAGAGCCGCCTGCGCAAGGCACAACTGCTGAGCCTGGCCTTGCTGGTCACCACCGTGCTGCTGGCAGCACTGTGCTGGGCCTTCATCCAGCAGCGCGTGCTGCGCCCGTTGGCCGAAGCCGGCCGGCATTTCCAGCGCATCGCCGCTGGCGACCTGAGCGAGCCGGTCGCGGTGCCGGGCAGCAACGAGATCGGCCAGTTGTTCGCCGAACTGCAACGCATGCAGCACAGCCAGCGCGATACCCTGGGCCAGATCAACGCCTGCGCCGGGCAACTGGCCGATGCCGCGAAAGCGCTGAACACCGTCACCGAACAGAGCGCCGAAAGCCTGCGCCGCCAGGACGAAGAACTGGAGCAGGCGGCCACCGCCGTCACCGAAATGACCACCGCCGTCGAGGAAGTGGCGCGCAATGCCGTGTCCACCTCACAGGCCGCCAACGACTCCAACCGCCTTGCCGAACAGAGCCGTAGACAGGTCAGCGACACCCTCGACGGGACCCAGGCCATGGCCGGCGAGGTGCAGGCCGGCAGCGAGCGCCTGCAACTGCTGGCCGGGGAAATCCGCGATATCGGCAAGGTGCTGGAGGTGATCCGCGCGGTCTCCGAGCAGACCAACCTGCTGGCCCTCAATGCCGCCATCGAAGCGGCCCGGGCAGGCGAAGCCGGGCGTGGCTTCGCCGTGGTCGCCGATGAAGTGCGGACCCTGGCCTACCGCACCCAGCAATCGACCCAGGAGATCGAGCAGATGATCGGCAGCGTGCAGCACGGTACCGAAGTGGCGGTCAATTCCATGCACGCCAGTGCCGAACGGGCCCGCGCGGCGCTGGACACCACCCAGGCCTCGGAACAGGTGCTGCAAGGCATCTATGCCGCGATCGGGCAGATCAACGAGCGCAACCTGGTGATCGCCAGCGCTGCCGAGGAACAGGCCCAGGTAGCCCGGGAAGTGGATCGCAACCTGCTGAACATCCGCGAATTGTCGGCCCGCTCGGCCGAAGGCGCGCAGCAGACCAGCGCGGCAAGCCGGACATTGTCGGGCCTGGCGACGGAACTGACGGCGCTGGTGGGGCGTTTCCGCGTCTAAAATCGAAGAGGCCGCGTGGCTCCTGTAGACTGGCACCCTGCCCAGTTTCCGGAGCTCCGCGCGTAATGCCCGTTGTCACTCTTCACCAGACCGCCCCCGCCGAACCGCTGCACAGCCAGTTGATGCAACTGGTGGTCGACAATTTCAGCGACCTCAGTGCCACCGCGCTGCCGCCGAGCAACCCGCTCTACAACCTCTACCAATACGCTCTGGGCTTCGAGGTGCACCTGTATCTCCAGGCCCTCGGCGGCACGCGCCTGCCAGTCGGCCTGGTGCTGGCCTGCGAGGAAGAACAATTGGCCGGGTTCGTCCTGTACCTGCCGATCGACGCCGAGGAAGGCGCCTGCGCCATCGCCTACATGGCGGTGCGCCAGGACCTGCGCCGGCGCGGGATCGCCCGGGCCATGCTCGCGGAGGTACGCCGGCGCCATCCGCGCATGGAGCTGGCCTGCGGCAAGGGCAAGGTGGCGTGCTTCGAGGCACTTGGCTTCGAGGTAGTCGGCGCGCGCGGGCCGCAGGTGCTCATGGCGACCGACGCGCCGGCCGCAGATGCCGAGCTGGCGGTGCTGGATGTGGCGCCGATCTTCCGCACCGTGGAAATCCAGCAGATTCACAGCTACCTGCTCAAGCAGCATGGGCGCAAGGCGATGGTCGAGGCGGAGAAGAAGCGCGACCGCCACCTGGACGAACTGACCCGGCACGCGGCGGCGTTTGCCTGGGAGCGGACCCAACGGTGGCAAATACGACCGACGCGGATCGTGCAGGAACGTCGGCCCTGACCCGAGACGGGCCCTTGTGGGAGCGGGTTTACCCGCGATTGCTATGGTGAACTCACTACCGCAATCGCGGGTGAACCCGCTCCCACAGGGTACGCGTCGTGCGTTGGAACTGTTGTTGTGCGACAGCGCAGCCCTGAACGCATAAAACCGCAAAACAGGGCCGCACGCTGGTCCGTCGCAGGGAACCTGAACCCCCTGATGCCGGACAAAGACGACAGGCACGGACCATTCTGGCTACCATGCACCCCGCTTGTTCAGCATTTTTACCCCAATCCATCGGGGCGGCGGTCGGGCCATCAGCGCAGACCCGCCGGTTTTTCATGTACCAGGGAGATCCAGATGCGCGTCCGTTCCTCCATGCTCCGCCTTGCCCTGCTCTGCCTCGGCCCCCTGCTCGCCAGCCAGGTCCAGGCTTCGGAAGAGACGCAACTGATCGACTCGATCAACGCCTACCGCAATCAGTCCCAGGCCTGCGCCAACCAGGCGTCCCTGGAGCTGCCGCCGCTGGCCAGCGACCCGCGCCTGGTACTGTCGGCCACCAGCATGGGCGACCTGCAGCAACAACTGGCCCGGGTCGCCTATCCCATGGTCAATGTCCAGGCCATCAGCCTGTCCGGCCCGCGCGATGCCGCCGCTGCCATGCAGGCGATCCGCGAAAGCTTCTGCCAAGTGGTGCTGGACCCGCAGTTCGTCGATATCGGCGTCAGCCGCGAGGGCCGCGAATGGCGCATCGTGGTCGCCCGCCCGTTGCTCAGCGCCCGCCTGGGCGACTGGCAGAGCGAGGGGCGCAACCTGCTCGAAGCGGTCAATGCCGCCCGCGCCCAGCCTCGTCAATGCGGCACCCAGGCGATGAGCGCGACCACCCCGCTGGGCTGGAACGACACCCTGGCTGGAGCGGCCCAGGGCCACAGCCGGGCCATGGCCAACCAGAACTTCTTCGACCATATCGATCGCGAAGGCCGCACCCCCGGGGACCGCGCCGAACTGGCCGGCTACAGCGGCCAGCGCATCGCCGAGAACATCGCCGCCGGCCTCGACAGCCCGCGCAAGGTGGTCGACGGCTGGCTGGCCAGCCCCGGGCACTGCGTCAACCTGATGAACCCGCAGTTGCGCGAGCTAGGGGCGGCCTACGCCACCGATCCGAAAAGCGATGCGGGGATCTACTGGACGGCGCTCTTCGGCACGCCTTGAACCGTTGCCCACCCCTCTCGTCGCCAGCCAGCAGGTTGATCTCCACCTGACCATTTTCATCGTTGCTGCCGGACGATGGCGCATCCAGCTTCGACAGGCTGGTTTCCCAAGCAACGGTGATGCCCGGCAGCGGCTGGCCAAGGACGTTCTTCAGCGTCAGCAGGCAACGCGCCTCGCCGCCGGCGATTCGAGGCCGTCCTGGTCCAGCCCGGTACTCGGGCAAAAGGGATGCAGCCGCACCAGCGCCTGCACGTCCCCCTCACGCCAGGTAAGCCTGCCGCCATGGATGTGGAAGGAAAACAACCAGCCTGCCCGTCAGCCATCGCCGCACCGTCGGACAATTCAACAGCATAGGCGCAGGGTTGCCGCCAGCCGTCAGTGTCCTGGCGCTTGCCGAACGCTTGACATCATTTAGACATCATCCATCCTTTGCCACGCGACCGCAGCCAGGGACCGGGAGCCGGGATGCGCCCAAGGGGCGTGGTCGCCTTGCCAACCCAACACTCATGGAGAGTCATGCATGTCCGGAAACATCGTGGATATCCTGCTGGTCGTCGATGCCGACCTCATTGCTTCGGTGCCCCGCAATCAGCAGGCAGGCCAGGTGGCGAACGCCGTCTACCTGGTGGCCCAGCGCCAACTGGTCGATCCCAATGCCCAGGGCAACGAACAGGACGGCGGCTACGAGTTGTGGATCGACGTCAAACGCGGTGACGTCATCCGCTGGCGCACCACCACCCTGTCGCGCAACTTCGACAAGTCCAGCGTGATCACCAACGTGTACGAAAGCGGTACGCAATCGGCCCATGCCGGCGTGCTCGACCAGTTCACGCTGCAGCAGTACGACGAAGTGCTCGTGCCCTACGTGAAAGCGGACAGCGATCCGCGCAAGGCACCGGATATCGGTACCACCAGCACCACCGTCAGCCTTTGGCAAGCCGAAGCCAGGGCAGCAGGCACGGACCGCATTGCCTACCGGATCGACTTCTACCTGCTGGATGCCGCGGGCAATCTCATCAGCGATCGCCTGAGCTGGGATCCGTTCATCACCGTTTCCCTGACCTGACTCCCAGCTGAAACGGCTCACCTCCCGGCCATGGCCGGGGGGAGCCATTGCACCATGGTCGACATGCCTCACTGCAACATTTTGTACAAACCGACGGGCCAATTGATTATGCTGGCGGGCTTATGCCATGGCGCATCGCCACATCGACAAGTACCCGTCCATGAAAATCTTCATCGTCCTGTTGTTCGCCGCCTCCATCGCCTATGTGCATTTCCGCGGCCGCGTACGACACAAGATCACCCGCCAGCTGGGCGACCATTCCAGCTTCCTGGCGCCGGTCAACGCCTTCCTCTACCTGTTCTCGAAATTGCCGGCCAGGCCGTACCTGCCGACCGAGTCGTTCCCCGAACTCAAGCCGTTGCAGGACAACTGGCAGGTCATCCGCGAAGAAGCCCTGCAACTGCTGCATGTCGGCGAAATCAAGAGTTCGCAGAACTATGACGACGTCGGCTTCAACTCGTTCTTCAAGAGCGGCTGGAAGCGCTTCTACCTGAAGTGGTACGGCGAGAGCCATCCGTCGGCGATGAAACTGTGCCCGCGCACCACCGAACTGCTGCAGAGCATCGGCACGGTCAAGGCGGCGATGTTCGCCACCTTGCCGCCGGGCTCGAAGCTGGTGCGCCACCGTGACCCCTACGCCGGCTCCTATCGCTATCATCTGGGCCTGGACACGCCGAACGACGAGGCCTGCTACATCTGCGTCGACGGCGAGAACTACCACTGGCGCGATGGTGAAGCGGTGGTGTTCGACGAAACCTACATCCACTACGCCGCCAACCAGACCGAACACAACCGGGTGATCCTGTTCTGCGACGTCGAGCGACCGCTCAAGTACCGCTGGGCGACCGCCTTCAACCGCTGGTTCAGCGCCAATGTCATGGCTGCGGCCGCAGCGCCCAACGATGCCGGGGACAAGACCGGCGGCATCAACCGCCTGTTCACCCGCATCTACAGGATCCGCGAGCGTGGCAAGGCCCTGAAGAAGCGCAACCGGGCGCGCTACTACGCCGAGAAATGGGCGGTGGTGGCGGTGCTGGCCCTGGTGTTCATCTACATCTGAAGTTCACCGGCGTTTGCTGCCAAAGCATCGACCATCCAGTCCTATTGTTCATTGGCAGGACGGCGGGGAAGCGACTAGCTTCACTGTTCGAACGATCCAAACCAACGAGGTGAACGCAATGAGCATGATGGACTGGGATGGCTACCGTAAGCAGTTGATGGCAGGTATCGGCGATCTCAAGCAGCTTTCTCCCGATACCGTGGCCGGCTACGCGACCGCCAGCGCGGCCGGGGCCAAGACCAACCATCTCGACGCCAAGACCCGCGAGCTGATTTCCCTGGCGGTGGCGGTCACCACCCGTTGCGACGGCTGCATCGCCGTGCATTCGCAGCAGGCGGTCAAGCATGGCGCGACCCGGGAAGAGATCGCCGAAGCGCTGGGCGTGGCGGTGGCGATGAATGCCGGCGCGGCCCTGGTGTATTCGGCGCGGGCGCTGGATGCGGTGGGCAAGGCTGGCGAGTAGTACATCGCCGTCCGGGCAGCTTCCATAGAACAACACATAACCCTTTGATTAGCAGGGACCT
>NZ_JBMAWR010000037.1:0-39362 GCF_048586865.1 Pseudomonas bharatica
GTGAATCAGGTTGACGACGAAGCGTTTGAGCTGTGTCGATTTCCAAGGGAATCAATTCCGCAGTGATGCTGAAGACCGGCCAGCTACGGGTATATAGGAAAAGTCTTAACTGGGGTGGTGAAACATCCGTACGTTTGCAGGCGTCGCATCCCGTTTCTCGCTAGATCCCCACCCATCCCCCAATCCCCAATCCTTGCTAAATATTTCCCTCCCAGTTCGTTCTTGTTGATACGACCAAACCACGGTCACGCCGATCAGCAAGGACCCACCGCATGAATGCCGAACAAGCCCGGACACTCGCCCGCCGTTTCGTCGAGTTGCCTGCCGCCAGGCGCAGCCTGTTCCTTGACGCGCTGCGTCGGGAAGAGGTGGACTTCGCCCAGTTTCCGATTCCGTCCTGCGCCGGGCTCGCCGAGCGCGATGGCCTGTCCCATGCCCAGCAACGCATGTGGTTCCTCTGGCAGTTCGATCCGCAGGGCGCGGCCTATAACCTGCCGGTCTCGGTGTGCTTGAATGGGCCCTTCGACCTGGCTGCCCTGGAGCGCGCGTTCAACCAGTTGATCGAGCGCCATGAAAGCCTGCGCACCACCTTCTTTCAGGAGGGCGAAGAGGCCTTGCAACGGGTCGCCGAAACTGGCCAGGTGGATATCGGCCTGCGCGACCTGAGCGCACTGCCCGAGGCACAGCAGTGGACTGCCGCCCGCGAAGAGATGGCGACCCAGGCCCTGATGCCCTTCGATCTGCAACAGGGCCCGCTGCTGCGCGTCCGTGTGCTGCGCCTCGCCGCCGAGCAACACGTTCTGCTGCTGACCCTGCACCACATCATCACCGACGGTTGGTCCATGGGGGTGCTGATCGACGAGTGCCTGGCCTGCTACGACGCGCTGGTCACCGGCCAGCCACTGGAGCTGGCGCCGCTGCCGGTCCAGTACCGTGACTACGCCCTGTGGCAGCGCGCCTGGCTGGAAGCCGGCGAGCAGGCGCGGCAGCTGGAGTATTGGCGCGCGCACCTGGGCGACGAGCATCCCCTGCTGGAACTGCCTATCGACCGTCCCCATCCGCTGCTGCCGAGCCAGCAGGGCAAGTGCCTGCCGATCGACCTCGACAGCGGCCTGCTGAAAAACCTCCAGGGCCTGGCCCAGCAGCAGGGCGTGACCCTGTTCGTGGTCCTGCTGGCGTCGTTCAAGGCTTTGCTGCACCGCTACAGCGGCCAGCGCGATATCCGTGTCGGCGGGCTGATCGCCAACCGGACCCGCAGCGAAACCGAAGGCCTGATCGGCTTCTTCGTCAATACCCAGGTGCTGCGTACCGAAGTGACCGGCGACACCCGTTTCGACCAGTTGCTGCAGGCCGTGCGCCAGACCGCCCTGGGTGCCCAGGCGCATCAGGAGCTGTCCTTCGATGCCATCGTCGATGGCTTGCAGATCCCGCGCAGCCAGAACCGCAATCCGCTGTTCCAGGTGATGTTCAACCACCGTCCGCTGGTCAATGCCATCGAGAGCCGCCAACTCGCCTGTGGCCTGAACGTGACCGGGCTGACCGCGGAGCAACTGGGCGAGGACCAGCGCCCGCAGGCCGCCGGCAGCGACCTGATGCTGGAAACCAGCGGCGAAGGTGAACAACTGAAAGCCTCCTTCACCTACGCTACCGATCTGTTCGACGAAGCCACCGTGCAACGCATGGCCGGGCACTGGCGCACGCTGCTGCGCGGGATCTGCGCCAACCCGCAGGCGCGGGTCGATGCGCTGCCGCTGCTGGGTGACGATGAGCGCGAGTTCCTGACCCGCGGCGTCAACCAGAGCGCCCGCGAGTATCCGCTGGAGCGCAGTTATGTGGTGCAGTTCGAGGAGCGGGTTGCGGCCCATCCCGAGCGGATTGCCGTCAGCCATCTGGCCGACCGGATCAGCTACCAAGCACTCAACGAGGCCGCCAACCGCCTGGGCCATGCCCTGATCACGGCGGGCGCCGGCTTCGACCAGCCGATCGCCCTTTTGGCCGAGCGCGGCCCGGATCTGCTGGGCATGATTATTGGCAGCTTCAAGGCCGGCGCAGGTTACCTGCCGTTGGACCCGGCGCTGCCGAACCAGCGCCTGAGCGGCGTGATCGGGCAGAGCAGGGCGCCGGTGCTGGTGTGCAGCGCCGCCTGCGAAGCCCAGGCCCGTGAGCTGCTGCTCGGCAATGAAGCGGTGCAACTGCTGGTCTGGGAACAGGTCCAGCAAAGTACCGAAACCACCAATCCCGGTCGCTACAGCAGCCCGGACAACCTGGCCTACGTGATCTTCACTTCCGGCTCCACCGGCCTGCCGAAAGGCGTGATGGTCGAGCAGCGCGGCATGCTCAACAACCAGCTGAGCAAGGTCCCGTACCTCGACCTGAGCGACAAGGACGTGATCGCCCAGACCGCCTCGCAGAGCTTCGACATTTCGGTCTGGCAGTTCCTCGCCGCACCGCTGTTCGGGGCCCGGGTGGATATCGTGCCGAACGACATCGCCCGTGATCCACAAGCACTGCTGGCGCACGTTCAGCAGCAAGGCATCAGCGTGCTGGAAAGCGTGCCGTCGCTGATCCAGGGCCTGCTGGCCGAAGAACGGGTCAGCCTGGACGGCCTGCGCTGGATGCTGCCGACCGGCGAAGCCATGCCGCCGGAACTGGCGCGCCAGTGGCTGCTGCGTTATCCACAGATCGGTCTGGTGAATGCCTATGGTCCCGCCGAGTGCTCGGACGATGTGGCCTTCTTCCGCGTCGATCTGGCGTCCACCGAAAGCACCTACCTGCCCATCGGTACCCCGACCGACAACAACCTGATCTACCTGCTGGACGATGCACTGGAACTGGTCCCTATCGGCGCCGTAGGCGAGCTGTGCGTCGCCGGTACCGGCGTCGGCCGCGGCTATGTCGGCGACACCCGCCGAACCGTTCCTGTCTTCGTTCCCAACCCGTTCGGCGCCCCGGGCGAGCGCCTGTACCGTACCGGCGACCTGGCCCTGCGCCGTGCCGATGGCGTGCTGGAATACGTCGGCCGTGCCGACCACCAGGTAAAGATCCGCGGCTACCGCATCGAACTGGGCGAGATCGAAGCGCGCCTGCTGGAGCATCCGGCGATCCGCGAAACCGTGGTGCTCGATATCGACGGGCCACAGGGCAAGCAGCTTGCCGCCTATCTGGTCAGCCGCGAAGCGGTCGATGCCGACCAGCTCAAGGCCGCGCTCAAGGCCCATCTGCCGGACTACATGGTCCCGACCTTCTTCATCCCCCTCGACGCCATGCCTCTGACCCCCAACGGCAAGCTCGACCGCAAGGCCCTGCCGCAGCCGGACGCCAGCCAGGCCCTGGCGCGCTATGTGGCGCCGGTCAGCGAGGTGGAGCAGCAGCTCGCCGCGATCTGGGCCGAGGTGCTGAAGATCGAGCGGGTTGGCCTTGACGACAGCTTCTTCGAACTGGGCGGGCATTCCCTGCTGGCCGCGCAGATGGTCGCGCGGATCAAGAAGCACCTGGGCGTCAGCCTGCCGCTGCGCACCCTGTTCGAAAAGCCGCTGCTGGGCGAGCTGGCCGCCGCCGTTGCCGCGCTGGGCACCACGACGAATGAAGACGACTGGGACGACATGGACCAGTTCATGGATACACTGGAGGAAACCGAAGCATGAGCGGGACCACCACTGCACGTATTGCCAAACGCTTTGTCGGTCTGTCGCTCGATCAGCGCCGTCAGTTCCTCGCCAAACTGCGCGCCGACGGCAAGGATTTCAGCCTGCTGCCCATTGTCGAAAGCCGCCACGACGTCGCTGCGATCCCGCTGTCCTACGCCCAGCAACGCCTGCTGTTCCTCTGGCAGCTCGATCCGACCAGCGACGCCTACAAGATGAGTACTGCCCTGCGCTTGCGCGGGCGACTGGACGAGCAGGCCCTGCAGCGCTCCTTCGACTACCTGCTGCAGCGCCATGAAGTGCTGCGCACGGTGTTCAGCACCGACGGCGAGCAGCCGCGCCAGGTGATCCTCCCGGCGCTGGCGCTCGACCTGCAACGCGTCGAGGTCAAGGACGATGCCGAACTGTCTCGCCTGGCCGGCGAGTTCATCGCGCGGCCCTTCGACCTGCTCAAGGGCCCGCTGCTGCGCGCCAGCCTGTTCCGGTTGAGCGAGGATGAGCAGGTACTGGTGGTGTGCATGCACCATATCGTTTCCGATGGCTGGTCGATGGAGGTGATGGTCAAGGAGTTCGCCCAGAGCTATCAGGCCTTTGCCCAAGGCCGCGAGCCGGAGCTGCCGGCACTGGCGCTGCAATATGCCGACTACGCCATCTGGCAGCGCCAGTGGCTGGAGGCCGGGGAGGGCGAGCGGCAACTGGAGTACTGGCGCCGTCAGTTGGGCGACGAGCAGCCGCTGCTGGAAGCAGCCCAGGATTTCCCCCGCCCTCCGGTGCAGAGTTTCCGTGGCGAGCACCTGAAATTCGATTTCGGCGGCGAGCTCTCGCAACGCCTCAATGCTTTCGCCCGCAGCCAGGGCCTGAGCCTGTTCATGCTGGTGCTGGCCGGCTTCTCGCTATTCCTGTCGCGTCAGTCCGGGCAACGCGATATCCGTATCGGCGTGCCCAATGCCAACCGTGGCCGCAGCGAGACCGAAGGGCTGATCGGCTTCTTCATCAACACCCAGGTGCTGCGCTGCCAGGTGGACGAGCGCCTGAGCTATCTCGACCTGCTGGCGCAGATCCGCGAGACCTCGTTCGAGGCCCAGGCCCACCAGGATGTACCCTTCGAGCAACTGGTGGACCAGCTGGCGCCGGAGCGCAGCCTCGGCCATAACCCGCTGTTCCAGGCCAAGTTCAACCAGAACGTGGTGCTCAAGCAGGAACTGTCGCTGAAGCTGCCGGGGCTGGACGTCAGCGAATACCCGATGCACCGCGAGGGCGCGCATTTCGACCTGGCCCTGGATATCACCGATGACGGCCAGCTGATCCATGGCGATATCGCCTACGCCAGCGACCTCTACCAGCGCGCTACCGTCGAGGCCTTTATCCCGCAACTGCTAGATCTGTTCGAAGCCCTGCTGGCGGCACCGCAGGCCCCGCTGTATCGCCTTGCCGCGCTGCCGCACGTCGCGCCAGCCCCGGCACTGGACACTGCGCCTTCCGTTCTCGCCCAGTGGCAAGCCAATGTCGCCCGGCAACCCGAGGCCATCGCCGCCCGCTGCCTGGGCGACAGCCTGACCTTCCGCGAACTGGACCAGGCCGCCAACCGCCTGGCCCACCATCTGCTGCAACTGGGCGTGGGCCAGGGCCAGCCGGTGGCGGTGCTGATGGAGCGCTCGCTGCCGTGGCTGACCGCGTTGCTGGCGATCCTCAAGGCCGGCGCGGTGTACATGCCCCTGGATGTGAAGGCGCCGGACGAACGCCTGCAACAGATGCTGGCGCGTGCCGGTGCCAAGGCCGTGCTGCGTGCCGAAGGCGACCAGCGCCTGGACGTGCCCGTCGATATCGCCTGGCAACCGGCGCTGTGGCAGCAGCAACCGGCGACCGCGCCGGCCATCACCTTGCACGGGCAGTCCCCGGCCTACGTGATCCACACCTCCGGCTCCACCGGCCAGCCCAAGGGCGTGCTGGTCAGCCATGCGGCGCTGGCCAGCTATGTGCGCGGCCTGCTGGAGCGCCTGCAACCGGCGCCGGGCGCGAGCATGGCGCTGGCCTCGACCATCGCCGCCGACCTCGGCCATACCGTGCTGTTCGGCGCGCTGTGTGCCGGTCGCACCCTGCATGTGCTGCCCGAGGTCCTGGGCTTCGACCCGGATGCCTTCGCCGACTATATGGCGACCCACCAGGTGGGCGTGCTGAAGATCGTTCCCGGCCATCTTGCTGCGCTGCTCCAGGCGGCGCGGCCGGCCGATGTGCTGCCACGGCACCTGCTGATCGTCGGTGGCGAAGCCTGCCCGGCCGGGCTGGTGGAGCGGGTGCGCGCGCTGCGTCCGCAGTGCCGCGTGGTCAACCACTACGGTCCGAGCGAAACCACGGTCGGCGTGCTGACCCATGAAATTCTCGGCGATGTGCCGCAGGTGGTGCCGGTGGGCGAGGCGCTGCCAGGTGCCGTGGTGCGGGTGCTGGACGATGTCTTCAACACCGTGGCCGAGCGCGTGCCCGGCGAGCTGTATATCGGCGGCGCCAGCCTTGCCGAGGGCTATCTCGGCCAGCCGGCGCTGACCGCCGAACGCTTCGTGCCGGATCCCCATGGGCCGGCCGGTGCGCGCCTGTACCGCAGTGGCGACCGGGTACGCCGCAACCGCCAGGGCCAACTGGAATTCATCGGCCGTGCCGACGACCAGGTGAAGATCCGCGGTTATCGCGTGGAGCCGGCGGAAGTCGCCCGGGTCCTGCAAGGCAGGGTGCAGCAGGCGGTGGTCCTGGCCGTGCCGCAGGATGACGACGCCAGCCGCCTGCAACTGCTGGCATGGGTGGTGGCCGAGGGCGTCACCGGCGAAACCTTGCGCCAGCAACTGGCTCACGTGTTGCCCGAATACATGGTGCCGGCGCAGATCGTGCTGCTGGAGCAGTTGCCGCTGACTGCCAACGGCAAGCTGGACAAGCGTGCCCTGCCCAGGCCGGGCGCAGTGCAGCAGCGTTATGTCGCCCCGCAGGGCGAGATCGAGGAAACGCTTGCGGCCATCTGGCGCGAGGTACTCAAGCTGGAGCAGGTCGGCAGCACCGATAACTTCTTCGAACTGGGCGGCGACTCGATCCTCAGCCTGCAGATCATTGCCCGGGCCAAGCGCCAAGGGATCAAGCTCAATCCCAAGCAACTGTTCGAGAAGCAGACCATTGGCCAACTGGCCACGGTCGCCAAACTCATCGAGAAGAAGGCTGCGGCCCCGGTGGTCGAGCAGGTCACCGGCAACCTGCCGTTGCTGCCGATCCAGGCACGCTTCTTCGAAACCGATATTCCCGAGCGCCAGCACTGGAACCAGTCGGTGCTGCTCAAGCCGACCCGCAAGCTGGACAGCGCCACGCTGCACAAGGCCTTGCATACGCTGCTGGAACAGCACGATGCCCTGCGCCTGAACTTCGCCCGGCAGTACTCGGGCTGGCAGGCGGTGTTCGCCCCGCTGAACAGCACCGAGGTGCTGTGGACCCGCGAACTGGCGAACCTTGAAGCCTTGCAAGCGCTGGCCGACCAGGCCCAGCGCAGCCTCGACCTGAAGAACGGCCCGCTGCTGCGCGCCGTACTGGTGGACCTGCCCGAGGGCGAGCAGCGCCTGCTGCTGGTGATCCATCACCTGGTGGTGGATGGCGTGTCCTGGCGCGTGCTGCTGGAAGACCTGCAACAGGCCCTGGCCGGCGCGGCCCTGCCGGCCAAGACCAGTTCATACAAGGCCTGGGCGGAAAAACTGCACGCCTGGGCCAACAGCCCGGCGCTGGAAGCCGAGCGCGACTACTGGCATGGCCTGCTCGACGGCGCCGATGGCGCTCTGCCGCAGGACAATCCCCACGGCAGCCTGCGCATCGAAACCGCGGCCCATGCCGCCTCGACCCTCGACGAGGAACTGACCACGCAACTGCTCAAGGTTGCCCCGGCGGCCTATCGCACCCAGGTCAACGACCTGCTGCTGACCGCCCTGGCCCAGGTGCTGTGCCGGTGGAGCGGGCAGCCGTCGGTGCTGGTCCAGCTGGAAGGCCATGGTCGCGAAGACCTGTTCGAGGATATCGACCTCAGCCGTACCGTCGGCTGGTTCAGCAGCCTGTTCCCGGTGCGCCTGGCCCCGGCGGCGCATGTCGGTGCCTCGATCTGCGCGATCAAGGAGCAACTGCGTAGCGTACCGGGCAAGGGCATCGGCTTCGGCGTGCTGCGCTACCTTGGCGACGGCGATTTCGCCCACCGGCTGGCGGCCCTGCCGCAGCCGCGGGTGACGTTCAACTACCTGGGCCAGTTCGACGGCAGTTTCGACCGGGAGCAGGGAACCTTCGTCCTGGCCGGCGAAAGCAGCGGCCAGCCCTTGTGCCCGCAAGGCCCGCTGGGCAACTGGCTGAGCGTCAACGGCCAGGTCTTCGATGGCCAGCTGCGCCTGGACTGGACCTACAGCCGCGAGATGTATCGCGCGGACACCATCGAGGCGCTGGCCCGTGCCTATGAACAGGCACTGGCCGAGCTGATCCGCCATTGCCAGGCAGGCAACCACGGCGTGACCCCGTCGGACTTCCCGCTGGCCGGGCTGGACCAGGCGCAACTGGACCGCCTGCCGCAAGCCGCCGCGACCATCGAGGACATCTACCCGCTGGCGCCGATGCAACAAGGCATGCTGTTCCACAGCCTGTTCGCCAAGGAGGCCGGCAACTACATCAACCAGTTGCGGGTCAGTGTCAGCGGGCTCGAGGCGGCCCGCCTGCACCAGGCCTGGCAGGCGCTGCTGGACCAGCATCCGGTGCTGCGCAGCGGCTTCGTCAGTGATGCCGACCACCCGGTGCAGGTGGTGCAGCGCCGGGTCGAGCTGCCTTTCGTGGAGATCGATGCCCGCGGGCGCGCCGACCTGGACGGCTGGCTCGACGACTGGGCGCGCCTGGAGCGCGACAAGGGGTTCGAGCTGGCCCGCGGCCCGCTGCTGCGTGTGGCGCTGATCCGTACCGAGGATGACCGTCACGAGCTGATCTACACCAGCCACCATATCCTGATGGACGGTTGGAGCAGCTCGCGCATGCTCGGCGAAGTGCTGCAGCGCTATGCCGGGCAGGTGCCGGCGCGCCAGGTTGGCCAGTACCGCGACTACATCCACTGGCTGCAAGGCCAGGATGCCGGGGCTGCCCAGCGTTTCTGGCTGGAGCAACTGGCCGCGTTCGACGCGCCGACCCGTCTGGCCCAGGCCCTCAAGGGCGCGGCGGACGGCGAAGGCTATGGCGAATACCGGGAGGATCTGGACGCCGGGCTGAGCCGGCGCCTGGGCGAGTTCGCCCGCGAGCAGCGGGTCACCCTGAACACCCTGGTGCAGGCCGCGTGGCTGTTGCTGCTGCAACGCTATACCGGGCAGTCCAGCGTCACCTTCGGCGCCACCGTGGCCGGACGGCCCACCGAGCTGGTCGGGATCGAGGAGCAGCTCGGCCTGTTCATCAACACCCTGCCGGTGCTAGCGAGCCCGCGTTGCGAACAGTCCGTGGCGGCGTTCGTGCAGCACGTGCAAGGGCTGAACGTCGCCCTGCGCGAGTTCGAACACACGCCACTGTACGAGGTGCAACGCTGGGCCGGCTGGAGCGGCGAGGCGCTGTTCGACTCGATCCTGGTGTTCGAGAACTACCCGGTGTCCGAGGCGCTGCAACAGGCGGCGCCGGACGGGCTGCGCTTCGGCGAGGTGCGCAGCCAGGAGCAGACCCATTACCCGCTGACCCTGGTGGTGAATACCGGCGAGCGCCTGTCGCTGCGCATCAGCCATGACCGCAGCGCCTTTGGCGTGCGGGCGGTCGAGCAACTGGCGGCGCATTTCAATCATCTGCTGGCGGCGCTGATCGAGGACCCGGCGCGTGCGCTGGGTGAGCTGGTGTTGCCAGTGACTGTGAGCCTGGAGCTGGCGGCCTTCCCGGGCGAGCAGTGCCTTCACCAGCGCATCGAGGCCCAGGCGGCGCGGGTACCGGAAGCGGTGGCCGTGAGCTTTGGCGGCGAGCAGCTGACTTATGCACAGCTGAACGGTCGGGCGAACCAGTTGGCGCACAAGCTGCGCGAGCAGGGCGTTGGGCCGGACGTGCTGGTCGGGCTTTCGGTCGAGCGCAGTCTGGAAATGCTGGTCGGCATCCTCGGCATTCTCAAGGCCGGCGGTGCCTACGTGCCGCTGGACCCGGATTATCCACAGGACCGTCTCGACTATATGACGCAGGACAGCGGCATCAAGCTGCTGCTGACCCAGGCTGATCTGCTGGGCTCCTTCGAGGGCTACAGCGACCAGAATCCGGTGAACCTGACCTCGCCGGACAACCTGGCCTACGTCATCTACACCTCCGGTTCGACCGGCAAGCCGAAGGGCGCGCTGTTGCCGCACCGGAATGTCCTGCGCCTGTTCGAGGCCACGGATGAGTGGTTCGGCTTTGACGAGCAAGATGTCTGGACCCTGTTCCATTCCTACGCCTTCGACTTCTCTGTATGGGAAATCTTCGGTGCGCTGATGCATGGCGGTCGCCTGGTGGTCGTGCCGCGTGAGGTGACCCGTTCGCCGGAAGAGTTCAACCAGTTGCTGGTGGACGAAGAGGTCACGGTGCTGAACCAGACGCCATCGGCGTTCAAGCAACTGGCTCGCGTTGCAACCGAGCCACTGAGCCTGCGCTATGTGGTGTTCGGCGGCGAAGCATTGGACGTGACCAGTCTGCAACCGTGGTTTGAGCGTTTCGGCGATCAGCAGCCGCGTTTGATCAACATGTACGGCATTACCGAAACCACGGTGCATGTGACTTATCGTCCAATCACCAGGGCGGACCTGGTACAGGCCGAAGTCAGCCCGATCGGTGAGGCCATCTCCGACCTGTCGATGTACGTGCTGGACACCGACTTCAACCCGGTGGCAACCGGCGTCTGCGGCGAGCTGCATGTCGGCCATGCCGGTCTCGCTCGCGGTTACCACAACCGTGCTGCGCTCACTGCCGAGCGTTTCGTGCCCAACCCGTTCGCGAAAGACGGCAGCCGCCTGTACCGCACCGGTGACCTTGCCCGCTTCCGTGAAGCCGGTGTGATCGAGTACGCCGGCCGTATCGACCATCAGGTGAAGATCCGCGGTTTCCGTATCGAGCTGGGCGAGATCGAAGCGCGGCTGCAGGAGCATGAAGGCGTGCGCGAGGTGGTGGTGCTGGCGGTGGATGGCCCGGCGGGCCAGCAACTGGCGGCCTATCTGATCCCCGCCAACCCGGATCAGGCCGACCTGCGCGAGACCCTGAAGGCTCACCTGAAGGCCAACCTCCCGGACTACATGGTCCCGACCCATCTGGTCCTGCTGGAGAGCTTCCCGCTGACCGCCAACGGCAAGCTGGACCGCAAGGCCCTGCCGAAACCCGATGCGGCCAACCTGCAAGGCGCGTATGTGGCCCCGGTCAGCGAACTGGAGCAGCAGCTTGCATCCATCTGGGCGGATGTCCTGCAAGTCGAAAGGGTAGGCCTGAGCGACAACTTCTTCGAGCTGGGCGGCCATTCGCTGCTGGCGACCCAGGTCATCTCCCGCGTGCGCCAGCAACTGAACCTGGAACCGACCCTGCGCAACCTCTTCGAAGCCGCCGACCTGGCCGCCTTCGCCGCGTTGGTCGGGCAGGGCGAGGCCAGCCGTGCCCCGGCCTTCGTCCGCGCCGACCGCAGCCAGCCGCTGGCGCTGTCCTACGCCCAGCAGCGCCAGTGGTTCCTCTGGCAACTCGAGCCCGGGAGTGCCGCCTACAACATCCCGGTGGCCCTGCGCCTGGACGGCGAACTGGATATCGAAGCGTTGGAGTCCAGCTTCGCCGCCCTGGTCGCCCGCCATGAAACCCTGCGCACCACCTTCCGCCAGGACGGCGAGCGCGGGGTGCAGGTGATCCATCCGGCGACGCCGTTCGTGCTGGCAGTGGAAACACTGGCCCCGGGCGAAACCCTGGACGCCAGCATCGCCGCCGAGGTGCGCCGGCCGTTCGATCTGCAGCAGGGGCCGTTGCTGCGGGTCAAGCTGCTGCACCTGGACGAAAACCGGCATGTGCTGGTGCTGACCCAGCACCACAGTGTTTCCGATGGCTGGTCGATGCCGATCATGGTCGACGAGCTGGTGCGTTTCTACGCAGGCTTCAGCCAGGGCCGCGATATCGCCCTTGATCCCTTGCCGTTCCAGTACGCCGACTATGCCCTGTGGCAGCGCCAGTGGATGGAAGCCGGCGAGCAGCAACGCCAGCTCGCCTACTGGACTGCCCAACTGGGCGGTGAACAGCCGGTGCTGGAACTGCCGACCGACCGTCCGCGCCCGGCGATCCAGCAACTGGCCGGTGCCCGCTGCCCTGTCGCCCTGGATTCAGCCTTGGTGGACGGGCTCAAGGCCGTGGCGCGGGAGCAGGGCGTGACCCTGTTCATGCTCCTGCTGGCCTCGTTCCAGACCCTGTTGCAGCGCCACAGCGGACAGCACGATATCCGTGTCGGCGTGCCCGTCGCCAACCGCACCCGCGCGGAAACCGAAAGGCTGATCGGCTTCTTCGTCAACACCCAGGTGCTCAAGGCCGAGTTCGCTGCCGACACCACCTTCAGCCAGTTGCTGCAACAGGTCAGGCATACCGCCCTGCAAGCACAGGCCCATCAGGAGCTGCCCTTCGAGCAACTGGTGGAAGCCCTGCAACCGCAGCGCAGCCTGAGCCACAGCCCGCTGTTCCAGGTGATGTTCAACCACCAGGCCGAAGCTCGGGGCGCGGCGCGTCAACTGCCGGGCCTGAGCGTCGAAGTGCTGGCTGCCGACAGCCAGTCGGCGCAGTTCGACCTGACCCTGAATACCGTCGAGCATGCCGCCGGCCTGGAAGCGGAACTGAGCTACGCCACGGCGCTGTTCGATGCCTCGACCATCGAGCGTCTGGCGAAGCATTGGTGCACGCTGCTGAAAGGCATCTGCATCGACGCCGACCAGCGCATCGCCGAGCTGCCGTTGCTGGACGCCGAGGAACGTCGGCAGATCCTGGTGGAGTGGAACCAGAGCCAGCTCGACTACCCACGCGAGCAATGCCTGCCGGCGTTGATCGAAGCCCAGGTACGGGCGACCCCGGATGCCGTCGCACTGGTCAGCGCCGATGCCTCGCTGAGCTACGCGCAACTGAACGCCTATGCCAACCGGCTGGCGCACAAGCTGCGTGAACTGGGCGTTGGTCCGGATGTGCTGGTGGGCGTGGCGCTGGAGCGTGGTCCGCAGATGGTCGTCAGCCTGCTGGCGATCCTCAAGGCCGGTGGCGCCTATGTGCCGCTGGATCCGGATTTCCCGGCGGATCGCCTGAGCTACATGATGCAGGACAGCGGCTTGAAGCTGCTGTTGAGCCAGTCTTCGCTGGCTGGGCAACTGAGCATCCCGACCGGCGTGCAGACCCTGTGCGTGGACCAGCACGGCAACTGGCTGGACGCCTACGCCAGCGACGACCTGCCCGCGACTGCCGGCCCGGACAACCTCGCCTACGTGATCTACACCTCGGGCTCCACCGGCCTGCCGAAGGGCGTGACCATCCACCATCAGGCCCTGGTCAACTTCCTCTTCAGCATGGCCGACAAGCCGGGGCTGACGGCGGCTGACCGGGTACTGTCGCTGACCTCACTGTCCTTCGATATCGCCGGCCTGGAACTGTACCTGCCGCTGATCCGCGGTGCTGCGGTGGTCTTGCTCAAGCCGCACCAGAACAAGGACCCGCAGGCCCTGTTGCAGGTGATCGCCGAGCAGCAGGCCAGCGTGATCCAGGCCACGCCGTCCAGTTGGCGGATGATCCTCGATGCCGCACCAGCCGATGCACTGAAGGGCAAGACCATCCTCTGCGGCGGCGAAGCCCTGGGCGCCGAGCTGGCCCAGCGCCTGATCGACCAGGCCGGGCATGTGTGGAACGTCTATGGCCCGACCGAGACCACCATCTGGTCGGCCCGGCATTACCTGACCCGCGCCGACGATGTCTGGCTGGGCAAGCCACTGGCCAATACCACGCTGCATATCGTCAGCGACGACCTCGACGTGCTGCCGGTCGGCGCCCGCGGTGAACTGCTGATCGGTGGCGACGGCCTGGCCCGTGGTTACCACCAGCGTCCGGCCTTGACCGCCGAGCGCTTCGTGCCGGATCCGTTTTCCAGCACGGGCGGCCGTCTGTACCGCACCGGCGACGTGGCCCGCTACCGGGCCGACGGTGTGATCGAATACGTCGGCCGACTCGACCATCAGGTGAAGATCCGCGGTTTCCGCATCGAACTGGGCGAAATCGAAGCGCGTTTGCTGGAGCACCCGGCGGTGCGTGAAGCCGTGGTGATCGATATCGATAACCAGCTGGCGGCGTACCTGGTCGCGGAGCAGGACAGCCCGGAACTGCGCAGCGCCCTCAAGGCGCACCTGAAAGCCGGCCTGCCGGACTATATGGTGCCCAGCCACTTCACCTGGCTGGACAGGATGCCCCAGACCCCCAACGGCAAGCTCGACCGCAAGGCCCTGCCCAAGCCCGATGCCAGCCTGGTGCAGCGCGCCTATGTGGCGCCGGTCAGCGAGCAGGAGCAGCAGGTCGCGGCGATCTGGGCCGAGGTGCTCAAGGTCGAGCGCGTGGGCCTGACCGACGACTTCTTCGAACTGGGCGGGCATTCGCTGCTCGCCGCCCAGCTCGTTTCCCGTATTCATTCCGGCCTCGGTATCGACGTACCGCTGCGCCTTATCTTCGAGAAACCGCAATTGAACGACTTTATCCAGGCAATCGCCGACAGCGGCCTGTCGCTGACCGAGGACGGCCTGTCCGATATCGAAAAACTGATGAACGAAATGGCAGGAGCCTGAGATGGACAAGACGACCGCACAGCGCATTGCCAAACGTTTCGTCGGCCTGCCCCTGGAGCAGCGCCGGCAGATCCTCGACAAGATGCGCGAGACCGGGCAGAGCTTCCGTCTCCTGCCGATTGCCGTGACCCGCACCGATACTCCGCGCATCCCGCTGTCCTACGCCCAGCAGCGCATGCTGTTCCTGTGGCAGATGGAGCCGGACAACAGCGCCTACAACGTGCCCATGGCGGTGCGCCTGAACGGCCCGCTGGACCAGGCGGCGCTGGGCCGTGCGCTGGAGCAGCTGGTACAGCGCCATGAAACCCTGCGCACCCGTTTCGTCTCCGTGGAAGGCGAGTTCCATCAGGAAATCCTCGACCGGGTGCCGGTGGCGCTGGAGATGCTCGAGGTTACCGACGAGAGCCGCCTGGCCGCCCTGGTCGAGGCCGAATTGCAGGCGCCGTTCGACCTGCTGGGTGACCGGCTGCTGCGGGTCAGGCTGTTCCGCCTCGCTGCCAGCGAGCATGTGCTGACCCTGTGCATGCACCATGTGGTGTCGGATGGCTGGTCCGGGCAGTTGCTGGTGCGCGAGTTCGTCCAGCTCTACCAGGCGCAGTCGAGCGGGCAACCGGCGCCCTTGCCGGAACTGGCGATCCAGTACGCCGACTATGCGATCTGGCAGCGCGCCTGGCTGGAAGCCGGCGAGGGCGAGCGCCAGCTGGCGTACTGGAAGGAACAGCTGGGCGACGAGCAGCCGGTGCTGAGCCTGCCGCTGGATCACGAGCGCCCGCTGCAACCGAGTTACCGGGGGGGCGTGCTGCGCGCCGATCTGCCGGCGCAGTTGTCGGAGCAGCTCAAGCAGGTGGCGCGCAATAACGGCGTGACCCTGTTCATGCTGACCCTGGCGGCCATGTCGGTGGTGCTGTCGCGCTACAGCGGCCAGGCGGACATCCGTATCGGCGCACCGAATGCCGGGCGTACCCGCGCCGAGCTGGAAGGCTTGATCGGCTTCTTCATCAACACTCAGGTCCTGCGTGTGCAGGTGGACGAGCGGCAGACCTTCGCCGCCCTGCTGGAGCAGGTCAAGCAGGTGGTCAGTGGCGCCCAGTCCCATCAGGAGCTGCCCTTCGAGCATCTGGTGGACGCCCTGGCGCCGGAGCGCAACCTCGGCCATAACCCGCTGTTCCAGTTCAAGATCAACCAGCAGGTGCTCGTGGCCGAGGACGGTAGCGAGGCCGAGCGGGGTGTCGATGGCCTGAGCGTGGAGAAGTACGCTTCCGGCTCCAGCGATGCGCGCTTCGACCTGGCCTATGACTTCGTCGACGGTCCGGACGGCGTGCGCGGCTACTTCACCTATGCCACCGACCTGTTCGAGGTCGCGACCATCGAGCGTATCGCCGGGTCGCTGCGCCGCGTGCTGGAACACCTCGTGGCCCATGTTGCCGAGCCGCTGCTGGCCTTCCCCGAGCAGGCGCCGCAACTGGCGACACCGCAGGCCCCGGCGCTGATCGGTGGCGACTTCATTTCCCTATGGCAGCAAGGCCTGCAAGCCGGCCACGGCAAGCTGGCCCTGCGCGCTGGCGAGCAGACCCTCGACTACGGGCAACTGGAGGCGCAGTCCAACCAGCTTGCCCATTACCTGCAAGGGCAGGGCGTCGAGGCCGGGCAGGTCGTGGCGCTGTGTCAGGAGCGCGGCATCGAATGGGTGGTCAGCCTGCTGGCGGTGCTCAAGCTGGGGGCGGTGTACCTGCCGCTGGACAGCCGCCAGCCGCAGGAGCGCCTGCGCCAGCTGGTGCGTGACAGTGGCGCGGTGCTGCTGATCCAGGGTGCTGAAATGAACCTGGGCTGCCCGGCGCTGAACTGGAATCCGTCGCTGTGGGCCGAACGCGATACCCGCGCGCCCGCCGTGCGCATCCATGCCGAACAACCGGCCTACATCATCTACACCTCCGGCTCCACCGGTCAGCCGAAGGGCGTGGTGATCAGCCATGGCGCGCTGAGCAACTATGTACAGGCCGTGCTGGAACGCCTGGACCTGAGCGCCGACGCCAGCCTGGCCATGGTCTCGACCATCGCCGCCGACCTCGGCCACACCATGCTGTTCGGCGCGCTGGCGTCCGGCCGTGCGCTGCACCTGCTGTCCCATGAGCACGCCTTCGATCCGGACCGTTTCGCCGCCTACATGGCCGAACACCGCATCGATGTGCTGAAGATCGTGCCGAGCCATCTGCAAGGCTTGTTGCAGGCAGCGAAGGCGGCGGATGTGCTGCCGCGCGAGCTGCTGGTGCTCGGTGGCGAAGCCAGCAGCTGGAGCCTGCTGGAACAGATCCGCGGGCTGAAGGACTGCCGTGTGCTCAACCACTACGGCCCGACCGAAACCACCGTGGGAATCCTCACCCACGAAGCGGGCGAGCGCCTCGACGGCTGGCGCAGCGTGCCAGTTGGCCAGCCGCTGGCGAACGGCAGCGCGCAGGTGCTGGATGCCTGGCTCAACCCGGTGGCCGAAGGGGTTGCCGGCGAGCTGTATCTCGGTGGCGCGGGCCTGGCCCAGGGGTATCTGGGGCAGCCGGCGCTGACCGCCGAGCGCTTCGTCCCGGCGGCAAACGGCCAGCGCCGTTATCGCGCCGGCGACCGTGCGCGTCTGGTGAACGGCGTGCTGGAATACCTGGGCCGCGCCGACGACCAGGTGAAGATCCGCGGTTACCGGGTCGAACCGGGCGAAGTCGGCCATCTGTTGCAAGGCCTCGACGGCGTGGCCGAGGCGGTGGTCCTGGCCTTGCCGCAGGACAGCGATGAAACGCGCCTGCAACTGGTGGGCTACTGCGTCCCGGCCAGCGGCGTCACCCTGCAAGCCGAAGCCCTGCGCCAGCAACTCGCGGCAAGCCTGCCGGAATACCTGGTACCGGCGCAGATCCTGCTGCTGGAGCGCCTGCCGCTGACCGCCAACGGCAAGCTGGACAAGCGTGCCCTGCCCAGGCCGGGCGCGGTCAAGCAGCGTTACGTGGCACCCAGCGGCGATATCGAGGAAAAGCTCGCGGCCATCTGGTGTGACGTGCTCAAGCTGGAGCAGGTGGGCAGCACCGACAACTTCTTCGAACTGGGTGGCGACTCGATCCTCAGCCTGCAGATCATCGCCCGGGCCAAGCGCCAGGGCATCAAGCTGAGCCCCAAGCAGCTGTTCGAGAAACAGACCATCGGCCAGTTGGCCACCGTCGCCAAACTGATCGAGAAGAAGGCTGCTGCCCCGGCCCCGGCACAGATCAGCGGACGCCTGCCGCTGCTGCCGATCCAGGCGCGCTTCTTCGACACCGCCATCCCCGAGCGCCAGCACTGGAACCAGGCGGTGATGCTCAAGCCCACCGTGCGCCTCGATGCCGCCCATTTGCAGCCGGCCCTGCACGCGCTGATCGAGCAGCACGATGCCCTGCGCCTGAGTTTCCGGCAGCAGTCCGCCGGCTGGCAGGCCAGCTTCGCCCCGGCCAGCAGCGCTGGCGTGCTGTGGGTCCGTGAGCTGGCCGAGGGCGCCGACCTGCGCGAGCTGGCCAACGAGGCCCAGCGCAGCCTGAACCTGGCCGATGGGCCGCTGCTGCGCGCCGTGCTCATCAACCTTGCCGACGGTGAACAGCGTCTGCTGCTGGTGATCCATCACCTGGTGGTGGATGGCGTGTCCTGGCGCGTGCTGCTGGAAGACCTGCAACAGGCCTGCGCCGCCCTGATGGCGGGCAAGGCCATCGAGTTGCCAGCCAAGACCAGCTCGCTGAAAGCCTGGACCGGCCAGTTGCACGACTATGCGGTAAGTCCGGCGCTGGAGCAGGAACTGGAGTACTGGCAGGCGCAGTTGCGCGGGGTCAGTGACGAGCTGCCGTGTGACCATCCCGACGGCAGCCAGGAGCGCCGCCATGCCGTGTCGGTCAGCACCCACCTGGATGCCGAGCTGACCCGGCGCCTGCTGCAAGACGCCCCGGCGGCCTACCGCACGCAGATCAACGACCTGCTGCTGACCGCCCTGGCCCGGGTCATCTGCCGCTGGAGCGGGCAGGCCCATGCGCTGATCCGCCTCGAAGGCCATGGTCGCGAGGACCTGTTCGAGGATATCGACCTGAGCCGTACCGTCGGCTGGTTCAGCACCCTGTTCCCGGTGCGCCTGACCCCGGCGGCGTCGCTGGAGGCTTCGCTCAAGGCGATCAAGGAACAACTGCGTGCCATTCCCAACAAAGGCATCGGCTACGGCGTGCTCCGTCACCTGGGCAACGACGCCGCCCGCGAGGCCCTGGGCGCCCTGGCCCAGGGCACTATCGTCTTCAACTACCTGGGCCAGTTCGACGGCAGCTTCACCGCCGAGGACGCGCTGTTCGCGCCGTCCGGCGAAAGCGCCGGCGACGGCCAGGACTTCGCCGCGCCACTGGCCGCGCTGCTGAGTATCAACGGCCAGGTGTACGGCGGCGAGCTGGACCTGGGCTGGAGCTTCAGCAGCGCGGTGTTCGAGCGCGAGACCGTGCAGCGCCTGGCGGATGACTATGCGGCCGAACTGCGCCTGCTGGTGGAGCACTGCACCACACCGGCAGTGGCCGGCATCACGCCGTCGGACTTCCCGCTGGTGAGCCTGACCCAGGCCGAACTGGATGGCCTGCCGGTGCCCGCCGGCACTATCCAGGACATCTACCCGCTGGCGCCGATGCAGCAGGGCATGCTGTTCCACACCCTCTACGAGCAGGAGGCCGGCAACTACATCAACCAGCTGCGGGTCGAGGTCAATGGCCTCGATGTCGCCCGTTTCCGGGCGGCCTGGCAGGCGGTGGTGGACCAGCACGATGTGCTGCGCAGCGTGTTCGTCAGCGAGCTGGAGCAGCCGTTGCAGGTGGTGCTGCGTCAGGTCGAAGTCCCCTTCAGCGAAGTCGATGCCCGTGGCCAGGCCGACCAGCAAGCCTGGCTCGATGCCTGGGCGGCCGGCGAGCGCGAAGCTGGCTTCGACCTGAGCCGCGGGCCGCTGCTGCGCCTGGCGCTGGCGCGTACCGGTGAGCAGCGTTATCAACTGGTCTACACCTGCCATCATATCCTGATGGATGGCTGGAGCAGCTCGCGCATGCTCGGCGAGGTGCTGCAGCGCTACAGCGGCAAGGACATTGCCGGCCAGGGCGCGCGCTATCGCGACTACATCGAGTGGCTGCAACGCCAGGACGGCAGCGCCAGCCAGCAGTTCTGGAAGCAGCACCTGCAACACCTGGACGAACCGACCCGGCTGGTCCAGGCGTTCAGGTCCGGTGTTGCCGGCACGGGCTACGGCGAGCAGTCACACGTACTGGATGCGGCCCTGACCCAGCGCCTCGGCGAGTTCGCCCGCGAGCAGCGGGTTACCCTCAACACCCTGGTCCAGGCCGCGTGGCTGTTGCTGTTGCAACGCTATACCGGGCAGTCCAGCGTGACCTTCGGCGCCACCGTAGCCGGGCGTCCGGCGGACCTGCCGGGCATCGAGGAACAGCTCGGCCTGTTCATCAACACCCTGCCGGTGGTGGGCAGCCCGCGTTCCGAGCAGTCGGTGGCGCAGTTCGTGCAACAGGTGCAAGAGCTGAACGTCGCCCTGCGCGAGCACGAACACACGCCGCTCAACGAGATCCAGCGCTGGGCCGGGCAGGGCGGCGAAGCGCTGTTCGACACTATCCTGGTGTTCGAGAACTACCCGGTGTCCGAGGCGCTGCAACAGACCGCGCCGCAAGGGCTGGAATTCGGTGCGCTGGTCAACCGCGAGCAGTCCCACTATCCGTTGACCCTGGTAATCAACGCCGGCACCACACTGTCCATGCGCCTGAGCCATGACCGGCGTTTCTTCGCCGATACGGCGGTGGTGCAACTGGCCGCGCATCTGGACCATCTGCTGCGCGCGCTGGTGGCCAATCCGCAGGCGGCGCTGGGCGAACTGGCTCTGCCTTCGGTGGTGGACCAGGAAGTAGCTGTCTTCCCGAGCGAGCAGTGCATTCACCAGCGCATCGAGGCCCAGGCGGCGCGGGTGCCGGAAGCGGTGGCCGTGAGTTTTGGCGGTGAGCAGCTGACTTATGCACAACTGAACAGCCGGGCCAACCAGTTGGCGCACAAGCTGCGCGAGCAGGGCGTGGGGCCGGATGTGCTGGTGGGCTTGTCCGTTGAACGCAGCCTGGAAATGCTGGTTGGTGTACTGGGTATTCTCAAGGCTGGTGGCGCCTATGTGCCGCTGGACCCTGAGTATCCACAGGACCGTCTCGACTACATGCAGGCAGACAGCGGTATCAAGCTGTTGCTGACCCAGGCGGATCTGCAGGGTTCGTTCGAGGGCTACAGCGAGCAGAACCCGGTCAACCTGACCTCGCCGGACAACCTGGCCTACGTGATCTACACCTCCGGTTCCACCGGCAAGCCGAAGGGCGCGCTGTTGCCGCATCACAACGTCCTGCGTTTGTTCGAAGCGACCGAGGACTGGTTCGGCTTCGACGAGAAAGACGTGTGGACGCTGTTCCACTCGTACGCCTTCGACTTCTCCGTGTGGGAGATCTTCGGTGCGCTGATGCATGGTGGCCGTCTGGTGGTGGTACCGCGTGAGGTGACCCGTTCGCCGGAGGACTTCAACCGGTTGCTGGTGGACGAAAAGGTCACGGTACTGAACCAGACGCCTTCGGCCTTCAAGCAACTGGTCCGCGTTGCAACCGAGCCATTGAGCCTGCGCTACGTAGTGTTTGGCGGCGAAGCGTTGGATGTGGGCAGCCTGCAACCTTGGTTCGACCGTTTCGGTGACCAGCAGCCGCGTTTGATCAACATGTACGGCATCACCGAAACCACGGTGCACGTGACCTATCGACCGATTACCAGGGTGGACCTGGTGCAGGCCGAAGTCAGCCCGATCGGTGAAGCGATCCCGGACCTGTCGATGTACGTGCTGGACTCCGACGTCAACCCGGTGGCAACCGGCGTCTGCGGCGAACTGCATGTCGGCCACGCCGGTCTGGCGCGTGGCTACCACAACCGCGCCGCCCTCACCGCCGAACGCTTCGTGCCCAACCCGTTCGCGAAAGACGGCAGCCGCCTGTACCGCACCGGTGACCTTGCCCGCTTCCGCAAAGCAGGCGTGATCGAGTACGCCGGCCGTATCGACCATCAGGTGAAGATCCGCGGTTTCCGTATCGAACTGGGTGAGATCGAGGCGCGGCTTCAGGAGCATGAAGGCGTGCGCGAGGTGGTGGTGCTGGCGGTGGATGGCCCGGCGGGCCAGCAACTGGCGGCCTATCTGATCCCCGCCAACCCGGATCAGGCCGACCTGCGCGAGACCCTGAAGACCCATCTGAAAGCCAACCTGCCGGACTACATGGTCCCGACCCACCTGATCCAGCTGGAATCCTTCCCGCTGACCGCCAACGGCAAACTGGACCGCAAGGCCCTGCCGAAACCCGATGCGGCCAACCTGCAAGCCGCCTACGTGGCGCCGCAGAGCGCCCTGGAACAGCAACTGGCGGCGATCTGGGCCGATGTGCTCAAGGTGGAAAAGGTCGGCCTGAGCGACAACTTCTTCGAGCTGGGCGGCGATTCGATCATCTCCATCCAGGTGGTCAGCCGCGCCCGTCATGCCGGAATCTTCTTCACCCCGAAGGACCTGTTCCAGCGCCAGACCGTGCAGAGCCTGGCGGCGGTGGCGCGGCTGGCCGAAGCCACCAGCATCGAGCAGGGCGCGGTCGAGGGCATCGCCCCGCTGACGCCGGTGCAGCACTGGTTCTTCGACGGCGACATGCCGCAGCGCCATCACTTCAATCAGGCGGTGCTGTTGCAGCCGTCCCGCGCGCTTGATGCCAATGCACTGGAACACGCCCTGCGCGCGCTGCTGGTGCAACACGATGCGCTGCGCCTGGCTTTCGTTGAAGATAACGGCGTCTGGCAGGCCCGCCATGGCGCCCGTCACGATGCCGCGCTGCTCTGGCAGCGCCGGCTGAACCGCGCCGACGAGTTGGAGCCTTTGGTGCAACAGGCCCAGCGCAGCCTCGACCTGCAACAGGGCCATCTGCTGCGCGCCTTGCTGGCCGACCTGCCGGACGGCTCGCAGCGCCTGCTGCTGGTGATCCACCACCTGGTGGTGGACGGCGTGTCCTGGCGCATCCTCCTGGAGGACTTGCAACAGGCGTACAGCGCTCTGGTCGATGGCAAGCCCGTGACCCTGCCGCGCAAGACCAGTGCCTTCAAGCACTGGGGCGAGCGCCTGCGCGACTATGCCCGCAGCCCAGCGCTGGAGCAGGAGCTGGGTTACTGGCAGGCGCAACTGGAGGGCGTCAGCGATGCGTTGCCGCATCATGCTCGCGGCCCGCTGACCAGCCGCCAGATCACCAGCGTGTCCACCCGTCTCGACCGCGACACCACCCGCCAGTTGCTGCAGGACGCCCCGGCGGCCTACCGCACGCAGATCAACGACCTGCTGCTGACCGCCCTGGCCCGGGTCATCTGCCAGTGGACCGGGCAGGACTCGGCGCTGATCAAGCTGGAGGGCCATGGCCGCGAGGACCTGTTCGACGAACTGGACATCACCCGGACCCTCGGCTGGTTCACCAGCATCTACCCGGTGAAGCTCAGCCCCCAGGCGGATCTGGCCGGCTCGCTGAAGACCATCAAGGAACAACTGCGCGCGATCCCCAACAAGGGCATCGGCTACGGCGTGCTGCGCTACCTCGGCAGCGACGAGGCCCGCCGCAGCCTGGCGGCCCTGGCCAAGGGCAATATCGTGTTCAACTACCTTGGCCAGTTCGACGGCAGCTTTGCTGCCGAGGACGCCCTGTTCGTCCCCGCCGGCGAAAGCCGTGGCGACATGCACAGCGCCGAGGCGCCGCTGGACAGCCTGCTCAGCATCAGCGGCCAGGTCTATGGCGGCGAGCTGGAGCTGAACTGGCGTTTCAGCACCGAAGCCTTCGAGCCGGCGCTGATGCAGGACCTGGCCAAGCGTTATGGCGAGGAACTGCGCCAACTGACCGCCCATTGCCTGGGCGCCGGAGTGGCCGGGGCCACGCCGTCGGACTTCCCGCTGGCGCGGCTGGAGCAGGCGCAGATCGACCGCTTGCCGATCGCCATCGCCGAGATCGCCGATGTCTATCCGCTGTCGCCGATGCAGCAGGGCATGCTGTTCCACAGCCTCTATGAAAAGGAGGCGGGCAACTACATCAACCAGTTGCGCGTCGATGTCCGTGGCCTCGATGTGCCGCGCTTCAAGGCGGCCTGGCAGGCGCTGATCGACCAGCACGAAGTGCTGCGTGCCAGCTTCATCAGCGATATGCAGCAGCCGTTGCAAGTGATCCGTCGCCAGGTCGTTGCGACCTTTGCCGAACAGGACTGGCGCGGGCGTGACCACTCCGCGGCGGCGATCAAGGCCTGGGCCGATGGCGACCGCCAGCGCGGCTTCGACCTGGAGCAGGAAGCCCTGCTGCGCCTGACCCTGCTGCGCACCGGCGAAGACAGCCATCACCTGGTCTACACCAGCCACCACATCCTGATGGACGGCTGGAGCAACTCGCGCCTGCTCGGCGAGGTGTTGCAGCGTTACCACGGTGAAGTGCCGGCGCAGAGCGGCGCGCGCTATCGCGACTATATCGAGTGGCTGCAACGCCAGGATGCGGCGCTCAGCCAGCGTTTCTGGAGCGGGCAACTGGCGGTGCTGGACGAGCCGACCCGGTTGGTCCAGGTACTCAGGTCGACCACCACGGCCCTGGGTTATACCGACCGGCATTACGCGCTGGACCAGGCCGAAACCCGCAAGCTCAACGAATTCGCCCGCGAACAGCGGGTTACCCTCAACACCCTGATCCAGGCGGCGTGGCTGTTGCTGCTGCAACGCTATACCGGGCAGTCCAGCGTGACCTTCGGCGCCACGGTATCCGGGCGTCCGGCGGAACTGGCGGGGATCGAGGAACAACTCGGCCTGTTCATCAACACCCTGCCGGTGGTCGGCAGCCCGCGCCCGGAGCAGCGCGTGGCGGACTTCGTGCAGCAGGTGCAGACCCTCAACCTGGCCTTGCGCGAGCACGAGCACACGCCGCTCTATGACATCCAGCGCTGGGCCGGGCAGGGCGGCGAGGCCCTCTTCGACACTATCCTGGTGTTCGAGAACTATCCGGTGTCCGAGGCGCTGCAACAGGCGGCGCCGGACGACCTGAAGTTCGGCAGCGTGATCAACCTGGAGCAGACCCACTATCCGCTGACCCTGATCGTCTCGGCCGGCGATGCGCTGGGTGTGCGCTTCAACTTCGATCGCCAGCGTTTCAGTGAGGACGCCATGGCGCGGCTGGTGGAGCATTTCGACCATCTGCTGCGCGCGCTGGTGGTGGATCCGCAGGCGGCGCTGGGTGAACTGGCTCTGCCTTCGGTGGCGGGCCAGGAAGTGGCGGCCTTCCCGAGCGAGCAGTGCATTCACCAGCGCATCGAGGCCCAGGCAGCGCGGGTACCGGAAGCGGTGGCCGTGAGCTTTGGCGGTGAGCAGCTGACTTATGCACAGCTGAACAGCCGGGCCAACCAGTTGGCGCACAAGCTGCGCGAGCAGGGCGTGGGGCCGGATGTGCTGGTGGGGCTTTCGGTCGAGCGCAGCCTGGAAATGCTGGTCGGTATCCTCGGCATTCTCAAGGCTGGTGGCGCCTATGTGCCGCTGGACCCGGAGTATCCACAGGACCGTCTCGACTACATGCAGGCAGACAGCGGTATCAAGCTGTTGCTGACCCAGGCCGATCTGCTGGGCTCTTTCGAGGGTTATAGCGACCAGAACCCGGTCAACCTGACCTCGCCGGATAACCTGGCGTACGTGATCTACACCTCCGGTTCCACCGGCAAGCCGAAGGGCGCGCTGCTGCCGCACCAGAATGTCCTGCGTCTGTTCGAAGCGACCGAGGACTGGTTCGGCTTTGACGAGAAAGACGTGTGGACGCTGTTCCATTCCTACGCTTTCGACTTCTCAGTGTGGGAAATCTTCGGCGCGCTGATGCACGGTGGGCGTCTGGTGGTGGTACCGCGTGAGGTCACCCGTTCGCCGGAAGACTTCAACCAGTTGCTGGTGGATGAAAAGGTCACGGTGCTCAACCAGACCCCGTCGGCCTTCAAGCAACTGGTCCGCGTTGCAACCGAGCCATTGAGCCTGCGCTACGTAGTGTTCGGTGGCGAAGCGCTGGACGTGGGCAGCCTGCAACCTTGGTTCGACCGCTTTGGTGACCAGCAGCCGCGTTTGATCAACATGTACGGCATCACCGAAACCACGGTGCATGTGACTTATCGTCCGATCACCAAGGCAGACCTGGTACAGGCCGAAGTCAGCCCGATCGGTGAAGCGATCCCGGACCTGTCGATGTACGTGCTGGACACCGACTTCAACCCGGTGGCAGCCGGCGTCTGCGGCGAGCTGCATGTCGGCCATGCCGGCCTGGCGCGTGGCTACCACAACCGCGCCGCCCTGACTGCCGAACGCTTCGTGCCCAACCCGTTCGCGAAAGACGGCAGCCGCCTGTACCGCACCGGTGACCTTGCCCGCTTCCGCGAAGCAGGCGTGATCGAGTACGCCGGCCGCATCGACCACCAGGTGAAGATCCGCGGCTTCCGTATCGAGCTGGGTGAGATCGAGGCGCGGCTGCAAGAGCATGAGGGCGTACGCGAGGTGGTAGTGCTGGCGGTCGATGGCCCGGCAGGCCAGCAACTGGCGGCCTACCTGATCCCGACCAACCCGGATCAGGGCGACCTGCGCGAAACCCTGAAGGCTCACCTGAAAGCCAACCTGCCGGACTACATGGTCCCGACCCATCTGGTCCTGCTGGACGCCTTCCCGCTGACCGCCAACGGCAAGCTGGACCGCAAGGCTCTACCGAAACCCGATGCGGCCAATCTGCAGGGCGCGTATGTGGCCCCGGTCAGCGAACTGGAGCATCAGCTTGCATCCATCTGGGCTGAAGTCCTGCAGGTCGAAAGGGTCGGCCTGACCGACAACTTCTTCGAACTGGGCGGCCATTCGCTGCTGGCGGTGCAGATGCTGGTGCGCATCCGCGAGCAGTTGCACTGCGAAATCGCCCTGCGCGAGCTGTTCGAGAAGAGCACCCTGCAGGACCTGTGCGCCGTGGTCGCGGCGAAACAGGGGCAGGTCGATCATGCCCAGGACGAACTGACTAAATCGCTGGAGGCCCTCAAACGTCTTAGTGCAGAGGAAATCGACAACCTGCTCGCCTGACTGGAGATCCCAACGTGCAAGAGCTGCTTGACTCCGTGAAATCCCTGTCTGCCCGTGAACGCAAGGCGCTGGCCGCCTTGCTCAAGCGCCAGGGGGTGAATCTGTACGGCGTCACGCCGATCTTCAGGCGCGAACCCGAGGCCTGCGCGCTGCTGTCCTACGCCCAGCAGCGCCAGTGGTTCCTCTGGCAGCTGGAGCCTGGCAGCAGTGCCTACAACATTCCGGTGGCCCTGCGCCTGACCGGGATGCTCGATGTCGCTGCCCTGGAGGCCGCGTTCGAGGGCCTGGTCGCCCGCCACGAAACCCTGCGCACCACCTTCCGCCAGGACGGCGAGCAGGCGGTGCAGGTGGTGCATGAGCCGGTGCCGTTCCATCTGCCGGTGGACGATGTCGATGCGGCGGATCTGCACGCCCGGGTCGCCGCGGAACTGAGCGCGCCGTTCGACCTGCAGGCAGGGCCGCTGTTGCGCGTCCGCCTGCTGCGGGTGGGCGCCGGGGAGCATGTGCTGACCGTGGTTCAGCACCATATCGTTTCCGATGGCTGGTCGATGCCGATCATGATCGACGAGCTGGTGCGCCTCTACGACGGCCACCGTCGTGGACAAGCGGTGCACCTGCCGGCCTTGCCGATCCAGTACGCCGACTATGCCATCTGGCAGCGCAACTGGATGGAGGCCGGGGAACAGGAACGCCAACTGGGCTACTGGACTGCGCAACTGGGTGGTGAGCAGCCGGTACTGGAACTGCCTACGGACCGTCCGCGGCCCTTGGTGCAGAGCCATGCCGGCGCACGCCTGGATATCGACCTGCCGCCAGCACTGGCGCAAAAGCTCAAGGCGCTGGCGCGGCAGCAGGGCGTGACCCTGTTCATGCTCCTGCTGGCGTCGTTCCAGACCTTGCTGCATCGCTATTCGGGGCAAGCCGATATCCGTGTCGGCGTGCCCACCGCCAACCGCAATCGGGCCGAGACCGAGGGGCTGATCGGGTTCTTCGTCAATACCCAGGTGCTCAAGGCCGAATTCGCGGCGGACACCACCTTCGGGCAGTTGCTGCAACAGATCAAGCACACCGCCGTGCAGGCCCAGGCCCATCAGGACCTGCCGTTCGAGCAACTGGTGCAGGCCCTGCAACCGGAGCGCGACCTGGGGCGCAGCCCGCTGTTCCAGGTGATGTTCAACCACCAGACCCAATCGGCTACACAGGCCCGGCAGTTGCCGGGATTGAGCGTGGAAAAGCTGCAATCGGGCCAGCACACCGCGCAGTTCGACCTGACCCTGGAAACCCTGGAGCGCGACAACGGCGTGGGCGCGGCACTGACCTATGCCACGGCGTTGTTCGATTCGGCGAGCGCCGAGCGTTTTGCCCGGCATTGGCGCAACCTGCTGGAAGGTATCTGCCAGGATGTCGGGCAGCGGGTGGCCGAATTGCCGCTGCTGGATGCGCAGGAGCGCCAGCAGATTCTCGAGGGCTGGAACCAGAGCCAGCTCGATTACTCACGCGAGCAGTGCCTGCCAGCGTTGGTTGAAGCGCAGGTACGGGCGACCCCGGAGGCGGTCGCGCTGGTGTCTGCTGACGTGTCGCTGAGCTACGCGCAACTGAATACCCGCTCCAATCAGCTGGCGCACAAGCTGCGCGAGCTGGGCGTCGGCCCGGATGTGCTGGTAGGCGTGGCGCTGGAGCGCGGCCTGGAGATGGTCGTCAGCCTGCTGGCGATCCTGAAGGCCGGTGGCGCCTATGTGCCGCTGGACCCGGATTTCCCGGCGGATCGGCTGAGCTACATGATGCAGGACAGCGGCTTGAAGCTGCTGTTGAGCCAGTCTTCGCTGATTGGACAACTGAGCATTCCTGAAGGCGTGCAGACCCTGTGCGTGGACCAGCACGGCAACTGGCTGGACGGCTACGCCAGCGACGACCTGCCCGCGACTGCCGGCCCGGACAACCTCGCCTACGTGATCTACACCTCGGGCTCCACCGGCCTGCCGAAGGGCGTGACCATCCACCATCAGGCCTTGGTCAACTTCCTCTTCAGCATGGCCGACAAACCAGGGCTGGCGGCGGCTGACCGGGTGCTGTCGCTGACCTCGCTGTCCTTCGATATCGCCGGCCTGGAACTGTACCTGCCGCTGATTCGCGGTGCTGCGGTGGTCTTGCTCAAGCCGCACCAGAACAAGGATCCACAGGCCCTGTTGCAGGTGATCGCCGAGCAGCAGGCCAGCGTGATCCAGGCCACGCCGTCGAGCTGGCGGATGATCCTCGATGCGGCGCCAGCCGGTGCGCTGAAAGGCAAGACCATCCTCTGCGGCGGCGAAGCCCTGAACGCCGAGTTGGCCCAGCGCCTGCTCGATCAGGCCGGGCATGTATGGAACGTCTATGGCCCGACCGAGACCACCATCTGGTCGGCTCGTCACTACCTGACCCGCGCCGACGATGTCTGGCTGGGCAAACCGCTGGCGAACACTACGCTGCATATCGTCAGCGACGACCTCGACGTACTGCCGGTCGGCGCCCGCGGTGAATTGCTGATCGGCGGCGACGGCCTGGCCCGTGGTTACCACCAGCGTCCGGCACTGACCGCCGAGCGCTTCGTGCCGGATCCGTTCTCCAGCACGGGTGGCCGTCTGTACCGCACCGGCGACGTGGCCCGCTACCGGGCCGACGGGGTGATCGAGTATGTCGGCCGCCTGGATCATCAGGTGAAGATCCGAGGTTTCCGCATCGAACTGGGCGAGATCGAGGCCCGGCTGCTGGAACACCCGGCGGTGCGTGAAGCCGTGGTGATCGATATCGATAACCAGCTGGCGGCGTACCTGGTCGCGGAGCAGGACTCCCCCGAACTGCGCAGCGCCCTCAAGGCGCACCTGAAAGCCGGCCTGCCGGACTACATGGTGCCCAGCCACTTCACCTGGCTGGACAGGATGCCCCAGACCCCCAATGGCAAGCTCGATCGCAAGGCCCTGCCCAAGCCCGATGCCAGCCTGGCGCAGGGCGAATACCAGCCGCCGCGCAACGAGCGCGAGCGGCAACTGGCACGGATCTGGACGGACGTGCTCAAGGTCGAGCGGGTAGGGCTCACGGACAACTTCTTTGCCCTCGGCGGTCATTCGTTGCTGGTGATCACCCTGGTCAGCCGCTTGCGTGAAGCCTTCGACACCAGTCTCAGCCTGCATGACTTCCTGTTGCTGGAAACCTTCGAGGACCTGGCCGACTTCATCGCCGCAGGCGAGCGCCGGGTGAACAACCCGGTGATCAGCATGAACATCAGCGCCAGCGACAAGGCCCCGTTGTTCTGCCTGCCGCCGGGAGGCGGCGGTACCTACGCCTACTACCCGCTGGCCGGGCACCTGGGCCCGCAGCGCAGCGTGCTCGGGGTGGTCAACAAAAGCTATGTGGTGCCGGGCTGGAAGGAAACCTCGTGGGACGCCATGGTCGGCTACTACGTCGAGCAGATCCGCACGGTGCGCCCGCACGGACCCTACAACCTGCTGGGCTGGTCCCTGGGCGGGGCGCTGGCCATCGAGGTGGCGCATTCGCTGGAATCGGCAGGCGAGACCGTAGCGTTCCTCGGATTGGTGGATACCCATCTGCCCCAGGGCGAGCAGGCCCTGGCCAATGATGCCGGCGAGGAACCCGAGGCCGGTCCATGGGACGGCCTGGTGAAAAGCCTGCTGGCGTTCGCGCCGGGGATCGGCGAGGCGGTGCTGCTGGAGCTGATCGAGGAAGGAACTGCCCGGTTCGAGGATCCGAAGCAGACGGCGGACTGGGTGATGGTCCAGGTGGCTGCGATCAGCGGCACGGACATCGAGGCCCTGCGGGCGATTCACCGCGACATCGGCGTACAGGCGGAAATTGCCAGCGGTTACGAGTTGCTCAGCGCGAACATGGCGCTGGCGCAGGCGTTCGCGCTCAAGCCGCTGCGGGTGAAACCGCATTGCTGGTGGGCGGGTGCCAGCCGAAGCGATGAGCAGGTGGCCGCTGCCGAAGCGTTGTTGAAGGCGGGTTGCGGGCTGGAGGAGCTGTGGTCGGAAACGCTGGCGGGGGTGAAGCATGATGATGTGGTGCTGGCGCCGGAGTTGCTCGATAGCATCCAGCTCGAACTGGAAGACATGGAGTAAACCTTAAGGACCACGCGGACCTTGTGGGAGCGGGTTCACCCGCGATTGCTATGGTGACTTCACTACCGCAATCGCGGATAAACCCGCTCCCACAAGTCCCTGCAAATCAGAGCGTTATGTTTTGTTCTATGGTTTTAACGTTGTCGAACGATCAGAGGTCTCTGCGCAGGCTCAGCATGAAAATGCGTCCAGCTCGAACTGGAAGATATGGAATAGACCTCAAGCACGACGCGGACCCTGTGGGAGCGGGTTCACCCGCGATTGCTATGGTGACTTCACTACCGCAATCGCGGGTAAACCCGCTCCCACAAGGTCTTTGCAAATCAGAGAGTTATGTTTTGTTCTATGAGCGCTGGCAAGCCAGCTCCCACAGGGTTCGCGCAGATGCCAGGAAAAAGGCCAGTCGGGTTAATCCGACTGGCCTTTTGTTTTTCCCGCTGCCGAACGATCAGAAGTCGCCGCGCAGGCTCAGCATGAAGGTGCGTGGATCACCCCAGACGTTACCGCGGTTGAGGCCCGAGGCGGTGGACCAGTACTTGCGGTCGAAGAGGTTTTCCCCGGTCAGGTTGACCTTCCAGTGCTCGTCGATCTTCCAGCCGATACGGGCATCCCAGATGGCGCGACCTGGGGAGCCGTAGTCATAGCCACCGGCGAGCTTGTTCTCGTAGCGCGACTGCGCGGAGACGCCGGCGCCCACGGTCAGGCGGTTCCATTCGCCGTCCTGCGGGGTGTAGCTGGTGCTGATGCGCGCCAGGTGCTTCGGCGTGTCGGTGGTCAGCGCGTTGCTTTGCGGGCTGACGATGCGGTTGTAGGTATAACCGGCGAGGACTTCCAGGCCCGGCAGCACTTCGCCGCTGGCTTCCAGGTCGATGCCCTTGCTGCGCTGGACCAGGCCGTTGATCTGGCAGGTCATGCTCGGGTTGCTCGGGCACAGGTGGGTTTCGTCAGGGTCGTTGATGGCGAGGTCTTCCTGCTTGATGTAGAAGACCGCCGCCGACAGGTTCAGGCGCTTGTCGAACAACTCGCCCTTGATCCCGGTTTCATAGTTGGTGCCGATGGCCGGGTCGAGCGGCGAGCCGTCCCAGGTCCGGTCGTTCTGCGGCTTGAAGATGTCGGCGTAGCTGGCGTACCACGACCAGTGTTCGCTGAAGTCGTAGATCAGCCCGGCGAATGGGGTGACCTCGCGGTTCTGCTGGGTCAGGTAGTCGTTGCCGGCACCGAGTTTCTGGTCGTAGTCGTACTTGTACCAACTGACCCGGGTACCCAGGACCAGGCTCAGCGGCTCGGTCAGGTGCAGGCGGGTGTTGGCATAGATGCCGGAGCGTTCGTCGACATATTCGGATACCAGCGACCAGGCCGGACGCTGCGGCTTGGCGAAGGCGTGGTGATCGACGTCGAAGATATTGATCGGGATCGGCGTTGCACGCCGATAGGGCGCGCGGCGCTCGGTCACGTCCTGGCGCGACCAGTTCGCGCCCAGGGTAACCTGGTGGGACTGGCCGAAGGCCTCGAAATGACCGTCCATGAAGCTATCGATACCCACGCTTTCGACGTTGGTATGGCGGAACTCGACGTTCTGGAACACCGAACCGCGTTGGGTGACCGGGTTAATCGCACCGTTACCGTAGGCGGCGACCATGTCCAGGTCGGCCTTGGACCAGGTGAACGAGGTCTTGTTGCTCCAGTTGTCGTTGAAGCGGTGGTTCAGCTCCAGGAACGCCTCGGTCATGTTGGTGTTCAGGTGGTTCCAGTCCTGCACCAGGGCGGTGGAGCGGGAGATATCCAGGGACTGGCCGTTGGAATAGCGCGGCAGCGCCCAGATCGAATAGCCGTCGATGCGTTTTTCCTGGCGGCGCAGGCTCATGGTCAGGGTGGTGTCATCGGCCAGGTCAGCTTCGAGGACGCCGTACAGCAGCGGCGTTTTGGCGCTGTATTCGTCCAGCCAGGACCCCTTGTCTTCATAGGCGGTGACGAAGCGCCCGCGCAGGGTGCCTTGGTCATTCAGGCGGCCGCTGCCATCCAGGTCGACGCGGTAGTTGTCATAGGAGCCGGCGCGGGTAGTGATGGAGAACTGCGGCTCCGAGGTGGCGCGCTTGCGTACCAGGTTCACCGCTCCGCCCGGGTTGCCGGCGCCGACCAGCAGGCCGGAGGCGCCACGCAGGACTTCGACGCGGTCGTAGATGGCCATGTCCGGAGCCATCCAGCCGCTCATGTTGTAGGCCTGGCCGGGGATGCCGTCGATCATGTAGCTGTCTTCGCTCAGCACGAAGCCGCGCGACTGGTAGACGTGGGAGCCGAAGTTGCGCTGGCTGAAGGACAGGCCGGGGGTCTTGGACAGCACCTGGTCAAGGCTGGTGAGGTTCTTGTCGTCCATCAATTGCCGCGTCATTACCGTCACCGACTGCGGGGTTTCACGCAACGACTGCGCACCCTTGCCGATGGTCACCGCCCCGGTGGTATAGGAACCGGTGTTCTCGGTGGTAGTGCCCAGCACCTGCGAGTTGATGTTGGTCGGTGCCAGGTTCAGCGTCGCCGGGGCGCCGTTGGCGGCCTGGGCCTCGGTCTCGGCCTCGGCTTCCTGGGCATAGGCCTGGGCAGCGAAGGGCAGGGTCAAGGCCAGGCCGAAGGCGGCCTGGCGCAGCAGCAAGGCCTTGCTCAAGGGCGTAAGTCGGGACGGTGTGTGCATGTGCAGAAGACTCGTTCTAAGGGTTGTGTCGTGAGTGTTGGCGTTGCTGAGTCAACGGCTCGCTTCTGCGCCGGCGTCGTGGCAAGGCCGGGTCTTTCCTGGCGGAGCGCGTTTTGTCGTTATAGAGAACGAGTTGCAGGTGCGAGGATTTAACGGAAATTTCACTTTCCGTTGTTTGCTGCGCAATGGCGGTTTTTGGGCGCAGATCGTCGGATTTATGGCGCCTTGATACCGTCGATTCGTGGCGACAGGGGGCGTCTGAAAATCAGAAATCGCCGCGCAGGCTCAGCACGTAGCTGCGCGGATCGCCGTAGAGGGTGCCGCGGTCCAGGGCGGCTGCGGCGGTGTAGTAGGTGCGGTCGAAGAGGTTGTCGGCGTTGAGGCCGAGGGTCCAGTGTTCATCGAGTTTCCAGGCAATGCGCGCGTCCCACACCGCATGGCCGGGCGCACCGTAGTCAATGCCTTGGCCGCCATCGCTGCGGTAGCCGGACTGGGCCGAGACGCCCGCACCCAGGCTCAGGCGGTGCCAGGCGCCGGGCGGGGTGTAGCTGGCACTGGCACGCAGCAGGTGCCTGGGGGTTTCCGGCGACACCGGTCCGCCGGCGCTGCTGCGGGTCAGGTTGAAGGTGTAGCCGGCCAGCAACTGCAAACCGGGCAGGGCTTCGCCACTGGCCTGCAGCTCGACGCCGCGGCTGCGCTGGACCGTGCCGTTGATGTAGCAGGTGCCGGCGACATCGTTGGTCAGGCATTTGCCCTCGCTGGCGGGGTCGATGGCGTAGACCCCCTTCTGGCGGATGTAGAACAGCGCCGCCGAGACATTCAGGCGCTTGTCCAGCAGTTCGCCCTTGAGCCCGGTTTCGTAGCTGGCACCGATGGCCGGATCGAGGGTCGAGCCATCCACCGAGCGGTAGATGCTTTGCGGCTGGAAAATATCGGTGTAGCTGGCGTACCAGGACCAGTTATCGTCGAGGTCGTAGAGCAGCCCGGCGAACGGGGTGACACGGCCCTGCTGGTGGTCGGTGAAGTCGCCGCCGCCGATGCGGTAGTCGAAGTCGTAGGTGTACCAGCTGAGCCGCGCGCCGAGGATCAGCGCCAGGGGATCGGACAGGTGCAGGTTGGCCTTGGCGAACATCCCGTAGCGCTCGTCGATCACCTTGTTGATCGACGACCAGGCCGGCCGTGGCGGTTTTGGGAAGGCGTGATGATCGACGTCGTCCAGGTCGATGGGGATTCTCAACGCCACCGGCGCGCGCTTTTCCAGTATCGCCTGGCGCGACCAGTTGATCCCGCTGGTGATCTGGTGCGCCTGGCCGAACAGCTCGAAATGCCCGTCGAGCACGCTGTCCACCCCGGTCCCGTCGATGTCGGTGTGGCGGAACTCGACGCCGCGAAACTGCGCGCCGGTCCCGCTTGTCGGATCCACGGCGCCGCGTGCGTAGGCGATCGACTGGTGGAAGCCACCCTCGGAATGGATCAGCGACAGCTTGCCGGTCCAGTCTTCGTTGAAACGGTGGGTGATTTCGTTGAACACCTCGGTGATCCGTGGCTGGTGCCGATTCCAGTCCTGCACCAGGGCGGTGGAGCGCGGTACGTCCAGGGCGCTGCCATCGGTATGCCGCGGCAGGCCGAAGATCGAATAGCCGCGGACCGTGCTCGACTGATGGCGCAGGCTGCTGGTCAGTACCGTGTCGTCGTCGAGGTCGATATCGACGATGCCGTACAACAGCGGCGCGCTGGTGTGTTTCTGGTCCAGGTAGGAGCCGTCGTCCTCATAGGCGGTGATGAAGCGTCCGCGCACGGTGCCCTGGTCGTTGAGCTTGCCACCGGCATCGAGGTCGAGACGGTAGCTGTCCCAGGAGCCGGCGCGGGCGGTCAGGCTCAGGCGCGGTTCGGCAGTGGCGTGCTTGCGCACCAGGTTGACCGCGCCGCCCGGGCTGCCCGCGCCGATCAGCAGCCCGGCAGCGCCGCGCAGCACTTCGACGCGGTCGTAGATGGCCATGTCGGTGGGCAGCCAGGCGGTGGGGTTGTAGGCCTGCCCGGGGATGCCATCCATCATGTAGCTTTCGTCGTTCACCACGAAGCCGCGCGACTGGTACAGGTGCGAACCGTAGTTGCGCTGGCCGAAGGTCATGCCCGGGGTCTGCGCCAGCACCTGGTCGAGGCTGGTGAGGTTGCGGTCGTCCATCACCTGGCGGGTCATCACCGTGACCGACTGCGGCGTACGGCGCAGCGACTCGGCGGCCTTGCCGATGGTCAACGATGGCGTGGTGTAGGAGCCGGTGCCCTCGGTGGTCGGCTCGACGGGCTCGGCGCTGATCGAGGTCGGGTTGATGTCCAGGGTTGCCGTGGCCGACCGCATCGTCAGGGTCAGGGTGTCGCCTGCCAGGCTGAAGTCGAGTCCGCTGTTGCGCAGAAGGATCCGCGCCGCCTGCTCCGGCGGGTAGCGGCCGCGCACCTGGGTGCTGGTCTTGCCCTGGATGGCCTCGGGATTGACCAGAACCTGCAGGTCGCTTTGCCGGCCCCATTCCTGAAGTGCACTCCAGAGCGGTTGCGCCGGGATGTCGAAGCTGACGTCCTGGGCCTGCACCTGGCTGCCGAATGCCAGCAGCGCGGTGCTCGCCAGGGACGCGGGCAAGCGGCGTAGCCACTGCTTCATCAGCCACGCGAGGCGAAGCGAACGGCGTCGTTGCAGTCTGTGCATTGGGCGGGATCTGGAAATCAGTTGATGTCAGGGTGATGGCTTATCACGCGACGTTAATGATATCCATTTCTAAACATTTTCATATTGTCCCGCGCAAAGACTTTCGCCCGCCGGGGCCTGGCGAGGGCGGGTGAGGGGGGATTTGGGCGACGAATGGTGTGTTATCGGGCAGGCACCACAGGGGCCGCGTCGAATCAGAGAAACTCAGGCAGGAATGGCGCTGTCCTGAACCTGCTCCACGGTGATCCGCCCACCCTGCATGCGCACCAGTTGATCAGCCACCGGGAAGTAGCGGTCATCATGGGAGATCACGATGATGGTCTTGCCCTGTTGCTTCAGTTCCGGCAGCAGCTCGGTGTAGAACACCCGGCGGAAGGCCGGGTCCTGGTCGGCGGCCCATTCGTCGAACACCAGCAACTGGCGCTCGTCGAGCCAGGCACTGATCAGCGCCAGGCGCTTGCGCTGGCCGGTGGAGAGGTCGGTGGTGGTGAAGGCGCCGTCGCGGATGCCGACCTTGTGCGCGATGTCCAGGCGTTCCAGGTATTTCAGCGCATCGGCGCTCACCGGCGCATCGCCTGGCAGCGGGTCATCGAACAGGTAGTAGTCGGCGAAGATGGTGGTGAACAGTTGGCGATAGTCGTCCAGCTGCTCGGCGGCCAGCGCCTGGCCGTTGAACAGGATCTCGCCCTGTTGCGCCGGGTACAGGCCCAGCAGAAGCTTGATCAGGGTGGTCTTGCCGCCGCCGTTTTCGCCGACGATGAACACGATCTCGCCCTGCTTGATGCTCAGGTTGACCGGGCCCAGGTGGAAGGAGTCGACGCCGTCCACCGGCGGGTAATCGTAGCGAAGCTGGCGCAGTTCCAGGGTTTGCATGGCGCCCAGGCTCGACGGTCGGTCGTTGACCAGCAGGTGCGGCTCCGGCGAGGAAAACTGCCACGACAGCTCGGCGATCCGGCGCAGGGCGATCTTCGCCCGGGAGATGATCGGCAGGGCGGTGATCAGGCGCTCCAGCGGGCCCTTCATATACAGCATCACCAGCACGAAGCCGCCCAGCACGCTTTTGTCGGTGGCCGGCCATAGCGCCTGGAAGGCGATGGCGATGCCGATCACGGCGAAGAACAGCATGGAGCCGAAGGTCTCGGCGCTGACGAAGATGTTCGCCGCGCGGATGTTCGAGGTGCAGATGCGCTCGGTGGTGCCGTGGATGCGCTCGTCCAGCAGGTGCTGGCGTCGGCGGCGGTGGATGCGCAGCTCCTTCGCTCCGGCGGAGATTGCCTGGTAATGCTTCTGCAGCTCGTCCTCGCCGTCCCGGGCGCGGAGGATGCTGCGCATCCCGGCCTGGTGCGCCAGGTACTGGGCGCCGGTGCCGGTGATCACGGTGAGCAGGGTCAGGGCCAGGATCTGCCAGGAGAGCAAGGCCAGGTAGCTGAGGCAGCCGAGGGTCACAGTAAAGGCAATGACCATGGGCGCCACCGACAGGGCGAAGTTGCTCAGGGTGGTGACGTCGTTGAGCAGCACCGGAATCAGCCGGTGCGAGCGGTAGCGCTCCAGTTGCTCGATGGGCGCGACGAGGATCTTTGCCGCCAGTTCGCGGCGCAGGTTGGCCACCACGCGCTGGCCGACCCGGTTGCTCAGCAGGCTGGAACCGGTGGAGCAGGCCAGGGTCAGCACGCAGAGGCCGGCGAACAGCAGCGCGACATCAAGGCCGGGCCCGCCGTCCTGGGTCATGGCGCGGTTGATGGTGGCGAGCAGGCCGGTGACACTCAGACCGCTGACGATCCCCAGCACCGTGGACAGAACCACCAGCCACCAGTAGGGCTTGAGGATTCTCAGGGTTTCCCGGGCCAGGCTTTCGGTCTTGAGGGTCATGCGGTTCTCTCGGAATGCGGGCAAACGGGCTCTGCGCCGTCAGGGAGAGGACGAGCCCGGGCGCCGGAAATTTAGCGCGGCGAGGCGCTGCGACCGCGTGTCGGCGAGATGAATTCTGTCGCCGATTCGCGCCCTGGCGGTTTCAGTGCCCGGCCAGCTGTAGCACAATAGGCGCCGTTCGTTTTTCCTCTCCAGGATGTGCAATGTCCAAGTCAACCATCTGCGCTGCGCTCGGGCTGGCCCTTGTGCTGGCGGGTGTCGCCGGTTGTAGCTCGAAGAAGGCCGCCGTGTACGAACACGAGAACTTCGACGATTCGGGCACCTATTCGCGCAGCTTCCCGGTCAGCGAGGCCGGCTCCTGCGAAGCCGCGCGGCGTGCGCTGCTCAGCCAGGGCTACATCATCACCACGGCCGACAAGGGCCAGGTCAACGGCAACAAGAGCTTCCAGCAGACCGGCGAAAGCCATATGCAGATCAGCTTCAATGTCGTCTGCGCCGACGACATGGGCGGCGGCGGGCGCTCCACCGTGTTCGCCAATGCCCTGCAGGACCGCTATGCCCTGAAAAAGTCCAACACCTCGGCAAGCCTTGGCGTGGGTGTGCTGGGCTCGGTGTCGATGCCGATCGGCTCCACCGACGACTCGATGGTCAAGGTGGCAAGCGAGACGGTGACCTCGGCACAGTTCTACGAGCGTTATTTCGCCCTGGTGGAAAGCTTCCTGCCGCCGGCACCGAAGAAGCAGGCCGCTGCGCCTGAAGCGCCGGTGCCGGCCAAGCCGGCTGCCGAGCTGGGCGTGCCGGAACCGGCGGCGCTGGCTGCGCCCCAGGCCGAGGTGCCGGCTGCGGCGCCGGTCGAAACCGCTCCGGTCGCGGCGCCGGCCGCCGAAACCCAGGCTGCGCCGGTGCTGGACGACAGCCAGGGCTCGCAGCCAGTGGCGCCGCCTGCCGAGGCTGCGCCCATCACCGCCGAACAGGTTGCGCCGGTGACTGCGGAGCCGACCACGCCAGCGGTGAACGAACCCGCGCCTCCGGCGACCAACGGTGATCCTTCCGCACCGCTCTAGCCCGCGGGATAAATCCTGTAACACCTGCTACGTTTATTTTCGGACACGCTGTTGTCATTTTTCCTTCACCGGTGCACTTTAGGGTGAATCAGGACACAAACAGACGAAGACACGGAGCAGGAATATGGACGACTATCAGGAAGAACTACTCGAATTTCACGCGTCGGAGCTGGACGTGCCGGAGCCGGCGGATGATGCGACAGAGCTGTGAATCAATAAAAAAGGGCCGGTTTTGAAAACCGGCCCTTTTTTATTGACGACGCGGACCCTGTGGGGGGGGGGGGGGCCCCCCGCGGCGGGGGG
>NZ_JBMAWR010000038.1:0-36165 GCF_048586865.1 Pseudomonas bharatica
GGGGGGGGGGGGGGGGGGGGGGGGGGCGCGGGGGGGGGGGGGGGGGCCCCCCCCCCCCCCGCGGGGCCCCCCCCCGCTCCCACAAGATCCCGATGGGCCAACAATCACAAGATGTTTAAGAGCCGTTCGGTTTCCCGAACGCCCTACCCCGCACTATTCGGCCCTCCGTACATTCCAGCCTGTAATCCTCCCGTCGAAAACCTCTGCTACCCCTGTAGGACGGGCTTTGATGATCGAAATCACGGCCTGGCACGACTCATGCTCTACACTCACAACCCGGATGCGCCGTTGTACAAACGCAGCGGTCGCTGAACGAACGGCCGGCCAACGGCCTCATAAGAAAAACAAGCACACTTCGAGGAAAATTCGATGCGTATCGTTCGTCATCTGTTGGGCGCTGCAATCGCAGCCGCCGTGATTTCTTCCCCGGTCATGGCCGAAGAGCTGACCGGCACCCTGAAGAAGATCAAGGACTCGGGCACCATCACCCTGGGCCACCGCGACTCCTCCATCCCGTTCTCCTACCTGGCCGGCAAGCCGGAGCCAGTGGGCTACTCCCACGACATCCAGGTAGCGGTGGTCGAACACCTGAAGAAAGAGCTGAACGCTCCGGACCTCAAGGCCCGCTATAACCTGGTCACCTCCCAGACCCGTATCCCGCTGGTGCAGAACGGCACCGTCGACCTGGAATGCGGCTCCACCACCAACAACGTCGAGCGCCAGCAGCAGGTGGCCTTCTCGGTCGGCATCTTCGAAGTCGGCACCCGCCTGCTGACCAAGGTCAAGGACGGTCAACCCGCCTACAAGGACTTCCCGGACCTGGCCGGCAAGAACGTGGTGACCACCGCCGGCACCACCTCCGAGCGCCTGCTCAAGGCGATGAACGCCGACAAGCAGATGAAGATGAACGTGATCTCCGCCAAGGACCACGGCGAAGCCTTCAACATGCTGGAAAGCGGCCGCGCCGTGGCCTTCATGATGGACGACGCCCTGCTCGCCGGCGAAATGGCCAAGGCCAAGAAACCGAGCGACTGGGTCATCACCGGTACGCCGCAGTCCTATGAGATCTACGGTTGCATGGTGCGCAAGGACGACCCGGCCTTCAAAAAAGCCGTGGATGACGCCATCGTCGCCCTCTACAAGTCCGGCGAGATCAACAAGATCTACGACAAGTGGTTCCAGCAGCCAGTGCCGCCAAAAGGCCTGAACCTGCAGTTCCCGATGAGCGACGAACTGAAGAAGCTGATCGAGAACCCCACCGACAAAGCCGCGGACGAAAAACAGTCCTGATCCACGCCTGATGCCGGACGTGGCTGATTCGAGCGTACGAATCAGCCGCACGGCCAACACTTAGTGTCTAACCTTTCCTCCGGGGGTGTCCGCGCCCCCGGAAGCTGGAAGGTGCCCGTGAAACAACTATCCGAGGGGAGACCCCGATGAATTACAACTGGGACTGGGGCGTATTCTTCAAGTCCACCGGCGTGGGCGACGAAACCTATCTGGACTGGTACATCACCGGCCTGGGCTGGACCATCGCCATCGCCATCGCCGCCTGGATCATTGCCTTGCTGCTGGGCTCGGTGCTCGGCGTGATGCGCACCGTGCCGAACCGCTTCGTATCGGGCATCGCCACCTGCTACGTGGAACTCTTCCGCAACGTACCGCTGCTGGTGCAGCTGTTCATCTGGTACTTCCTGGTGCCCGACCTGCTGCCCGAAGGCCTGCAGGAGTGGTTCAAGCAAGACCTCAACCCGACCACCTCGGCCCTGATCAGCGTGGTGATCTGCCTCGGCCTGTTCACCGCCGCGCGGGTCTGCGAACAGGTGCGCACCGGTATCCAGGCCCTGCCCCGCGGCCAGGAAGCCGCCGCCCGGGCCATGGGCTTCAGCCTGTCGCAGATCTACCGCAACGTGCTGCTGCCCCAGGCATTCCGGATCATCATTCCGCCGCTGACCTCGGAATTCCTCAACGTCTTCAAGAACTCGTCCGTGGCCTCGCTGATCGGCCTGATGGAACTGCTCGCGCAGACCAAGCAGACCGCCGAGTTCTCCGCCAACCTGTTCGAAGCCTTCACCCTGGCGACGCTGATCTACTTCACCCTGAACATGGGCCTGATGCTGCTCATGCGCATGGTCGAGAAGAAGGTCGCGGTCCCCGGCCTGATTTCCGTGGGAGGTAAATGATGGAACTGGACTTCAGCGAAATCATCCCGGCCCTGCCCGCCCTGTGGGACGGCATGCTGATGACCCTGAAACTCATGGTCATGGGCGTGGTCGGCGGCATCGCCCTGGGCACCATCCTCGCCCTCATGCGCCTGTCGTCGAGCAAGCTGCTGGCCAACCTGGCCGGAGCCTACGTCAACTACTTCCGCTCCATCCCGCTGCTGCTGGTGATCACCTGGTTCTACCTGGCGGTACCGTTCGTGCTGCGCTGGATCACCGGCGAGGACACGCCGATCGGTGCGTTCACCTCCTGCGTCGTGGCGTTCATGATGTTCGAGGCGGCCTACTTCTGCGAGATCGTCCGCGCCGGCGTGCAGTCGATCTCCAAGGGCCAGATGGGTGCGGCACAGGCCCTGGGCATGACCTACGGCCAGACCATGCGCCTGATCATCCTGCCCCAGGCCTTCCGCAAGATGACCCCGCTGCTTCTGCAGCAAAGCATCATCCTGTTCCAGGACACCTCGCTGGTATACACCGTCGGCCTGGTGGACTTCCTCAACTCGGCCCGCGCCAACGGCGATATCATCGGACGCTCCCATGAGTTCCTGTTGTTCGCCGGCGCCGTCTACTTCGTCATCAGCTTCTCCGCTTCCTTCCTGGTCAAGCGTCTGCAGAAAAGGATAACCGTATGATTTCCATCAAGAACGTCAACAAGTGGTACGGCGACTTCCAGGTGCTGACCAACTGCAACACCGAGGTCAAGAAAGGCGAAGTGGTGGTGGTCTGCGGGCCGTCCGGCTCCGGCAAGTCGACCCTGATCAAGTGCGTCAACGCCCTGGAACCCTTCCAGAAGGGCGACATCGTCGTCGATGGCACCTCGATCGCCGATCCGAAGACCAACCTGCCCAAGCTGCGCTCCCGCGTCGGCATGGTGTTCCAGCACTTCGAGCTGTTCCCGCACCTGAGCATCACCGAGAACCTGACCATCGCCCAGCGCAAGGTACTGGGCCGCAGCGAGGCGGAAGCGACCAAGAAGGGCCTGGCCCTGCTCGACCGCGTCGGCCTCGGCGCCCATGCCAAGAAACACCCCGGCCAGCTTTCCGGCGGCCAGCAGCAGCGCGTGGCCATCGCCCGGGCGCTGTCCATGGACCCGATCGTCATGCTCTTCGACGAGCCGACCTCGGCCCTGGACCCGGAAATGGTCAACGAGGTGCTCGACGTGATGGTCGAACTGGCCAACGAGGGCATGACCATGATGTGCGTAACCCATGAAATGGGCTTCGCCCGCAAGGTCGCCAACCGGGTGATCTTCATGGACAAGGGCAGCATCATCGAGGATTGCCAGAAAGAAGCGTTCTTCGGTGACCCGTCGGGCCGCCACGAGCGCACCCAGCACTTCCTCAGCAAGATCCTGCAGCACTAAGCGGGCAGCGCCCGTCGTCCGGTTTCACGGACGGCGGGCGCTGGTCGTTACAAGGCCTCTGTGATGAAATGCGACCCCACGCTCTTTCGCCCAGCCAAGCCTGCCCTTGCCGTGAAACCCCGTCTGATCCGCCACCTGCTGATTCCGCCGCTGATCCTGCTGCTGACGATCGGTCTGGGCGTCGCCGGTTACCTGGTCAGCGAACACAACGGCATCCGCACCTTGAGCGACAACGGCGAGCGCCAGCTCGAGCTGCACGCGCGCACGGTCGAAAGCGAGATCAGCAAGTACACCTACCTGCCCAGCCTGCTGGAGCTGGAAGACAGCGTGTCGAAGCTGCTCACCGAACCGGACGGCGAGCACCGCCAGACCGTCAACGAATACCTCGAGGGCCTGAACCGCCGCAGCCGCAGCCGGGCGATCTTCGTCCTCGACACCACCGGCCGGGTCCAGGCCACCAGCAACTGGCGCGACGTCGACAGTTTCCTCGGTGAAGACCTGTCGTTCCGCGCCTATTTCCAGGATGCCGTGCGCGGCCAGCCGGGGCGCTTCTACGGCATCGGCAGCACCACCGGCGAACCCGGCTATTACCTGGCCCACGGCCTGGAGGAACACGGCAAGATCATCGGCGTCGCAGTGATCAAGGTGCGCCTGGAAACCCTCGAGGAACGCTGGCAGCGCGCCCGCCTGGAAGCATTCGTCAGCGACGAGAACGGCATCATCATTCTCTCCAGCGATCCGGCCCGGCGCCTGAAGTCGGTGCGCCCGCTGCCTGCGGAAGTCAAGGAACGCCTGGCCCGCAGCCTGCAGTACTACTGGTTCTCGCTCGACGAGCTGCAACCGCTGGACCGCGAGAAACTCGGCGACGGCCTGGAGAAACTCACCTTCCCGGCCAATGCCCGGCTCGACGACGGCACCCATGAAGTCGCCTTCCTGGCCCAGACCCGGCGCCTGGCCGATACGCCCTGGCACTTCACCCTGCTTACGCCGCTGCAGGACCTGCGCCGCGAGTCGATCATCCAGGGCGTGCTGGTGGCCATCGCCTTCGCCCTGCTGACCATCCTCGCCATCGCCTGGAACGAGCGGCGCAAGGTGATCGCCACCCGCCTCGCCGCCCGCGAAGCCCTGGAAGAAGCCAACAACCAGCTGGAACGCAAGATCGCCGAGCGCACCGCCGACCTGCGGGCCAGCAACGACCGCCTCAAGGCGCAGATCCGCGAGCGGCGCCAGGCCGAACAAACCCTGCGCCATGCCCAGGACGAGCTGGTCCAGGCCGGCAAGCTGGCGGCCATCGGGCAGATGTCCACCAGCATCGCCCATGAACTGAACCAGCCGCTGGCGGCGCTGCGTACCCTGTCCGGCAACACCGTGCGTTTCCTCCAGCGCGGCTCGCTGGAGATCGCCAGCGCCAACCTGCTGACCATGAACGACCTGATCGACCGCATGGGCCGTATCACTGCCAGCCTGCGTTCCTTTGCCCGGCGCGGCGACGACCACGGCCAGGCTTCGCTGGCCAAGGCGGTGGAGGCCACCCTGCAGGTACTCGCCGCACGCATCGAGGCGTGCCACCTGAAGCTGCACAGCAACTACAGCGAACAGCAGTTGAAAATCGACCAGACCCGCCTGGAACAGATTCTCGTCAACCTGATCGGCAACGCCCTCGATGCCATGGCCGCGGTCCCGCTGCCGGAGCTGTGGCTGGAAGGCGACGTGCAGGATGGCAAATATCGCCTGCGGGTGCGCGACAACGGCCATGGCATCGACGACGAAACCCGCAAGCATCTGTTCGAACCCTTTTTCACCACCAAACCCGGCGAGCACGGCCTCGGCCTCGGCCTGACCCTGTCCGCCAGCCTGGCCGCCGCCGCCGGTGGCAGCCTGGGCGTCGAACATCCCGCCGGCGGCGGCACCGCATTCATCCTCAGCCTGCCGCTGCTCCAAGCCCCCACAGAATCCGCGGAACCCGCCGAGTCCCTATGAACACATCGCCCCTTACCGTCCTGATCGTCGAAGACGACCCGCATGTGCTGCTCGGCTGCCAGCAGGCGCTGGCCCTGGAAGATATCGTCAGCGAAGGCGTGGGCAGCGCAGAACAGGCCCTGGAGCGGATCGGCGACGACTTCGCCGGGATCGTCGTCAGCGATATCCGCCTGCCCGGCATCGATGGCCTGGAACTGCTGACCCGCCTCAAGGCCCGTGACAGCAGCCTGCCGGTGGTGCTGATCACCGGTCATGGCGACATCGACATGGCCGTCGGCGCCATGCGCAACGGTGCCTACGATTTCATGGAAAAGCCCTTCTCGCCGGAGCGCCTGGTGGACGTGGTGCGCCGTGCCCTCGAACAACGCGTCCTGGCCCGGGAAGTCTTCGCCCTGCGCCGCCAGCTGGCCGAGCGCAGCACCCTCGAAGGCCGCATCATCGGCCGCTCGCCGGCGATGCAGAGCCTGCGCGAGCTGATCGCCAATGTCGCCGACACCTCGGCCAACGTGCTGATCGAAGGCGAGACCGGTACCGGCAAGGAGCTGGTGGCGCGCTGCCTGCACGATTTCAGCCGGCGCCAGGGCCAGCCCTTCGTTGCCCTGAACTGCGGCGGGTTGCCGGAGAACCTGTTCGAAAGCGAAATCTTCGGTCATGAAGCCAATGCCTTTACCGGCGCCGGCAAGCGCCGTATCGGCAAGATCGAGCACGCCAACGGCGGCACGCTGTTCCTCGATGAAATCGAGAGCATGCCGATCAATCTGCAGATCAAATTGCTGCGGGTCCTGCAGGAGCGCACCCTGGAACGCCTCGGCTCGAACCACAGCATCCCGGTGGACTGCCGGGTGATCGCGGCCACCAAGTCCGACCTGGAGTCCCTTGGCCAAAGCGGCCAGTTCCGCAGCGACCTGTATTACCGGCTCAACGTGGTCACGCTGGAACTGCCACCGCTGCGCGAGCGCAGGGAAGACATCCTGCAACTGTTCGAGCACTTCCTCCAGCAATCCTCCCTGCGCTTCGACCGCGAAGCCCCGCAACTGGACAGCCAGACCCTGTCGCGCCTGATGAGCCACGACTGGCCGGGCAACGTGCGCGAACTGCGCAATGTCGCCGAGCGCTTCGCCCTCGGCCTGCCGGCCTTCAAGAAGGCCGGCGCCGCCACGTCGCAGGGTGTCGGCTTTGCCGAGGCGGTGGAAGCCTTCGAACGCAACCTGCTTAGCGACGCGCTGCAACGTACCGGGGGCAATCTCAGCCAGGCCAGCCAGGAGCTGGGCATGGCCAAGACCACCCTGTTCGACAAGGTGAAGAAGTACGGCCTGGGCTGAACGGACAGGGGCCGCTGCCACTAACGCTGGGCGATATGACGGATATCGTCAGCACGGTGTGATTGCAGGTACGGCAGCACCGCCGCCAGCAGCGCCGCCTTGAACGGCTCCTGGAAACGGTGGGCCAGGCCGGGGATCAGGGCCAGCTGGCTGCCCTGGATATGCGCCGCCAGGTGCACGCCATGCATCACCGGCAGCAGCGGGTCGGCGGTGCCGTGCACGACCAGCGTCGGCACCCGCAGGCGATTGAGCAGCTCGACCCGGCTCGGCTCGGCGAGGATCGCCATGATCTGGCGTTTCACCCCGTCCGGATTGAAGGCACGGTCATAGGACTGCGCCGCCTGTTGCAACAGCACCCGACGATCATCCTGAACATGCGGGCTGCCCAGCGCCGCCAGCAGATCGGCCTGCTGCTCGATGGCCACCTCGCGGTTCGGAGCGCTGCGCCGGGCCAACTGGCTTATCAGCGCCGGGCTTGGTGCCGGCAGGCCCTGGGCGCCGGAACTGGACATGATCAGGGTCAGGCTCTCGACCTTGTCCGAGGCCATGGCCGCCACGTGCTGGGCGATCATTCCGCCCATGCTCACGCCCAGGACATGGAAGCGCTCCTGGCCCAGGTAGGCCATCAGTTCCAGGCTGTCCTCGGCCATGTCTTCCAGGGTATAGGGCGCGCTCACCGACAGACCGAGACGGTAGCGCAACAGTTCATAGGCCAGGCTGGCATCAGCCGGTGGCTGGTTCCAGCGCGACAGGCCGACATCGCGGTTGTCGTAGCGAATCACCCGGAAACCCTGCTTGCACAGCGCCTCCACCACCTCGTCGGGCCAATGGATCAACTGTCCGCCCAGCCCCATGATCAGCAACAAGGCCGGATCACTGGCACGACCGACGCTTTGGTAAGCCAGGCTGACCTGCTTCAGTTGTGCCTGCTGGACAGGGGCATGCACATCGCAGCGCGGCGCCGCCCACGAAAAACAGGCGCATGACAGCGCCAGCAGAAATAAACAAATCCGCATGGAAGAAACACCGAAAACGAAATCCCCAGTAGAGCGCGAGTGTGATGATGTTCGTGCCGGCGCGCTGCCACAGTTCGGTGACAATTTCGTGAACCCTGCCGAGTGGCCTTGTGTTGTTCTTCCCGGCCCACTCTCAAGGACAAGCCCCCATGCTCGACACCCCGGACCAACCCCTGATGGACGTGGTCGATTTCGACCTCACCCGCCACCTCGCCCCCCGCCATTTCGACGAAAACCTGTTCCTCGCTGCCACTCGCGCCTTGCAGCAAAGCCGCCAGCACCTGTTCGAGTTGCTGCGCGACGCCCCGACCATCGATATCGGGCAATCCCGCGACGAACGCGACCGCCAGTGGCAGGCCTGGTGGAACGGCCGCGCGCGCCATACCGCCGTCGCCCGTCACACCGACGCCGCCGGCCATTTTCGCCGGCATTACCAGGCCGCCTGCGCCCTTGCCTTCGCCGAGGGCCGGGTAAGCAGCGAACAACTGCCAGACCTGCACCATACCCGCCAGGCCAGCATCCCCCACGGCCGCGTGGCTTCGGGCAGCTAGCGCTCCCTGCCCGGCGCACTGGTCATCGCCGGACACCTGCTCTACCTCCCGGGCCATAGCCCGGCGTTGCAGGCGTTCGACAACCGCACGGCGCTGGAACAGTACCTGCTGGGCCGCCAGGACCTGCTCGACGGCTGCGTCGGCATCGACCACGAAAGCGTCGCCGCGCCGCTGGACAGCGCTTTCAAGCGCCTGCTCGGTGCCGTGCGCATCCGGCGCCTCGACGCCGACACGGCAGAGGCCGCCCTTGCCTTCGATCATTGGCGCAGCAGCACGCCCTTGCTGGCCGAGGCCACGGCGATCCCCCTGCTCGACGACGAGGCCCCGCGCAGCGCCGACGGCTTCGGCAGCCTCTATCACGACCTGCCCTTCAGCGCCCGGGTGGCCAAGGTCGAGCAGCAGCTCGCCGCTTTCGAAAGCCTGGCCGATGCCAACGCCGGGCAATTGCCCGCCAGCCTGCTCGATGCCCTCGACACCCTGGCCGGCGCCGAAACCGCCAGCTTCGCCGCCGCCTCGGCCCTGCTCGCGCCGCAGGTGCCCGATCGCACCAGCGGCCACTACCAGGCCCTGAAACAGGCGCGTATCACCGGCCTGCGCGCCGAAGCGGATATCCAGCAGGCAATGAACCTGCTGGATGCCGGCCAGCGCGCCCTGCTCGACGCTGTACTGCTGGCGCCCCAGGCCGCACAGCGCCTGGACCCGGTGATCGTCGCCACGCTGTACCTGCAAGGCCACGACCAGCCCGGCGTGCATGAGCTGGAAGGTGTTTTGCTGATCGGTCATAGCGATGACCAAGGGCAGTTGTCGGCGGCCCAACCACTATTGCTCTGCTGGCCGGGTGCAGGCGGCGGCCTGCAGGGCTTCGCCTCGCGCCAGGCGCTGGAGCGGGAGTTCTTCAAGACCGCCCCCGGCGAACGCAGCCTTGGCCTCCTGCCGCTGACCGAAGATGCCTTCGATTACAGCCTCGCCCGGCAACTGTCGAAGTACGAAGCGGCACTGCGCGAGCTGCAGGCCGTCAGCACGGATGAAACCCTGGAACCCGCCCTGCACGCCCTGCGCGAGGACACCCTGGACAAACTGCGGGTGCCCGCCCATGCCGCCCGCGACATGGCACGCCAGCATCTGCTGGAACAGCACCGCACGCTGGTCCTGGCGCGCCAGGCCCCGGGCTGGCTCGATCGTCTGGGGGCCAGCGAGCGCCAGCAGCTCAAGCAGCTCATCGAGGACTATCTAGCCGCCGTGCAACGCTCGCGCAATTACCTGGCCAGTGCCCTGCCCCTGCGCGGCGAGTTCGCCCGGCAGCAGGTTGCAGCGCGCCTGCGCGAGGCCTTCGCCCTGAGCCGTGACGTACAGGTGCAGGTCGATCTGCCGGACACCGTCACCTACAGCCGCGACCCGGTGCCCGGCTCCGGCGCGCCGGGTACGCCGTCGAAACTGATTACCGTCCCGAGCAGCGAGCGCAGCCGGCTGTACCTGGAAGACCTGGCCCTGCAGAACATCGACCTGCCCATGCAGCAGCGCCTGCTGTTCATGCGCGTGCTGGTCAGTGGCGGTGCCAGCGCCGAGCATCCCCGGGTTCTGGCCGGCATCACCCAGGACTGGCTGGAAACCCTGGTCAGCGACCTCGATGTGGCCGGGCGCTATGAACAGAAGATCCTCGCGGCCTTCATGGGCAGCACCAGCGAGTCGCCGTTCGCCGCCGAGTATCGCCAGCAATGCCTGCTCGACCCGCTGCGCCTGATGTTGCGCATCCAGGGCGAGGCGGCCCTGCGCCAGCAACGCATCGACCAGCAGGGCAAGGCGTTGCTCGACGCCGCCATCGACATGGGCAGCCCACAGGTGAGCCTGCTGCCGGTGCTCCTGGCCAGCGGTGGTGAGGATACCGAAGGCCATGCGGCCGGCCTGTCCGGCATCACCCTGATCCGCGGCGCCGACACTACCCTGCTGTATCTTCCGGACAGCCCGGACGGCCAGTTCCTGCGCCAGTTCGACAGCCTGGAGAGCGCACGCCGGGCAGTGTTCCGCCTGTGTTTCGATGCTCCCATGGCCCGGTACCTGGCCGGCCGTGCGCTGGCCGGCGATGTCGCTGCCCATCTCGCCCGGATCGAGGCGGCCTGCATTCGCCAGTTCGACGGCATCATCGCCATCGGCCTGGCATGGCCGGCGACCACCTCCCTGGCCGCCCACCTGTGCGATGCGCACAAGGGCCGGCTGATCGTCGCCCACCGTTCCTCGTCACGCTCGCGCCATGACCTGTTCATGGAGCGCCATGCCCTGGAAAGCGGCATGGTCTTCAACTACATCAAGATGGCCCTTGGCGCGGTGCCCTTCGTCGGCACGCTGGTGGCCGCCTTCGATGGCTGGCTGGCGGCCAACGAGGCGGCCGCGGCCTTCCAGCGTGGCGACAATGGCGAGGCCCTGCAGCAACTGGAGTGGGTATTGATGTGCCTGCTCGACGGAATGATGGATCTGCTGCCGGGTATCAGCGTCGACCCGGCCGCCCTGCGCCAGGTCACCCGCCAGCGCCGCCTGAACGGGCTCGACCGTTTATCCTCCGGGCGCATCGCCGGGCGCACGGCGGTGCAGCGCTTCAGTGGCTACGAATATGCCGGCGAACTGTCCCTGGCCGAGGTCGCCCCGGCCAGCGAGGGCATCTACCGCAACATCTACCGGCACGAGCAGGGCGACTTCATCCTCAACCACGGTCGCCTGTACCAGGTGACGTTCGACGAAAGCCGGCACACCTGGCGCCTGCTCGGCAAGGACAAGGGTTACCGCCAGCCGATCGCCCTGGACGACAACGGCCAGTGGGACACCCATGGCGCGCTCTACGGCGTCAATGTGGTCAGTCCGGTGAACGGCGGCGGCAACGTGCTCGGCCATATCGCCGACGGCCTCGATCCGCTGTGGCCGACGGTAATCCGCGATCGCCTGCCGCGCTGGTGGGTGGATGCCGGGCTGCGCCGCCTACGTGCCCTGCAAAGCAGCACCGACTACCAGTTGCGCGAGCTGCACCGCCTGAACCTGCAAACGGCGGATGCCCAACGCCGTTTCAACCGCCTGACCGACGACGGCCAGCGCTATCGCGAGGCGGAGAAACTGGCCAACCACTTCGCCTACGAACGGCAGATCGCCGAAAAGGTCTATCCGGAGCTGGAGGAGCTGGCACAGCTCAGCGCCGGCAACAACCGCACCCGCGCCCGCGACCTGATGAGCCGGGTCGCCTGGCTGCAGGTCAACCGCTTGTCCAACGAACTCAACGGGGTCAAGCGCAGCGCCACGGAGATCCTCGACCAGGTCGACAGGCTGGTCGAACAGACCCGCAACACCCCGGCCACCCAGGTCGCCCGGCATATCGAGATCATGAAGCGGCGCAAGGTCCTGCGGGTGCAGTTGATCGGCAAGCTCCAGGCGGTGGCCAACTACACCCATGCCATCGAACTGTGGAGCAAGCGCATCACCAATGCCACGCAGAAAGCCAAGGTGGCCGAGGATATCGCCTACGCCCGCAACAACTTCAACCAGGCCACCTGCGACATCCTCAAGGTGCGCAACTACCTGGAAGTGATCAACCGCTACGAAACCGCCACCGACGAGTCCTGGTTCTACCTGCAGATCCCCGTGGCGCAGGCGCGGACCGAGGTGGATCGCAGCCTCAACAACCTTTTCCACCTGCCGGCGGTACGCAGCAGCGGCGAGCAGCGCAAGCGCATGCTGGAAGCCTGTATCGATACCTTCGAGCGCTACAGCTACAACCTGCGGGCCTGGACCACCAGCTACGCGCATTGCTTCGACCATGATTTCGTCGAACCGCTGCTGGAGCACCTGCAATCGATCAGTGACCTGGCCGAGCGCTGGAAACAGAAGATTCCCGAGCCTGCCGCAAAACCGCAACCCGGTCCCGGGCGCGGCCCGTCGGTGGCCCGCAAGCTGTTCGAGACCGAGGACCATCAGTTCTTCATCGGCATCGAGGAAGACACCGGCGGCCCGCAACGACGCATGACCATCAATCGGGTCAACAACAGTACCGAGGTCTATGTACCGGGCGAGGCCGGACGCTGGCGCCGGCTCGACGAACCGGGCAGCTCGCGGCCCGGCACGCCGCTGGACCTGGAGCGCCTGCTGCGCGAAGCCCGCGAGCGCCTGGACAAGCTGCCGGCCTACCAGGAGAAGGTGGAAAGCTATGCCCGCGGCGACATGCTGCCGCGCAACCTGGAACACCTGCTGACCAGCGAAGCCAACGAATTGCGCATACGCGCCGAGCGCATTGCCGAGCAGGCCCCGCAAGCCGAATTGCTCGACGTGCTGCGGCGCAAGGCCGACGAGCTGGTCAGCACCGGGCGCGCACTGCGCATCCGCCAATCGCTGGCGAGCAAGACGCCCAACGAAGGCATCCTCGATTACCTGGTGGAACAAAAAGCCGTGGATATCCGCAAGATCGGCACCCTGACCAAGCTGCCCAAGCGCATCGATGGGCTGCCGGATTTCCTTCTGGAGTACGAGATCCGCGACCTGACCCAGGGCCAGCCCTACAGCCTGTGGTATGCGCATTTCCATTACCAGAGCCAGACACCGGGCTTCGAGCGCTTCACCAAGGCCCACCTGAAGACCGCCGAGCAGCGCCGTCTCGGCCTGCAATGGCAACTGGCCCAGGGCGAGGGCGCCGAGCGCATCTGGCGCGGTGATATCGGTCGGCCGATGGCGAAAAAGCACTTCGCCGAGCTGTTCCGTCAGCCGGCCTCGCAATAACCGTTCGAGCAGCGCCGGTCGACAGCCGGCGCTGCATGAGAGAAACTCACCGGCATTCTGTTTTCCTTAAAGATTTCTCATGGAGACTGCCGGGTGCTGGAAATCCGCCATCTGAAAACCCTGCACGCCCTGCGCGAAGCCGACAGCCTGGTCGAAGCCGCCGAGCGCCTGCACCTGACCCAATCGGCGCTGTCGCACCAGTTCAAGGAGCTGGAAGAACGCCTGGGCATGCAGTTGTTCGTGCGCAAGACCAAACCGATCCGCTTCACCAGCGCCGGCCTGCGCCTGTTGCAACTGGCCGACGCCACCCTGCCCTTGCTGCGCGGCGCCGAACGGGATATCGCCCGCCTGGCCGGCGGCACGGCGGGGCGCCTGCACATGGCTATCGAATGCCACAGTTGTTTCCAGTGGCTGATGCCGACCATCGACCAGTTCCGCGATGCCTGGCACGAAGTCGAACTCGACCTGGCCTCGGGCTTCGCCTTCGCCCCGCTACCGGCCCTGGCCCGCGGCGACCTCGACCTGGTAGTGACTTCCGACCCGCTGGACCTGGCCGGCATCACCTACGTGCCGCTGTTCACCTACGAGGCCATGCTCGCCGTGGCCAACCAGCATCCCCTGGCCAGCAAGCCCTACGTGGTACCGGAAGACCTGGCCAAGGAAACCCTGATCACCTACCCGGTGGAGCGTGATCGCCTGGATATCTTCACCCGCTTCCTCGAACCTGCGGACGTCGAGCCGGCGCAGGTGCGCACCGCGGAACTGTCGGTGATGATGATGCAACTGGTGGCCAGCGGCCGGGGTGTCTGCGGCATGCCACACTGGGCGCTGCACGAATACAGCTCGCGAGGCTATGTGAAGGCCAAGCGCCTGGGTGAGAAAGGACTGTTCGCCACGCTCTATGCGGCGGTGCGCACCGATATGCTCGATGCGCCGTATATGCGCGATTTCCTGCTGACCGCCAAGGACACCTCGTTCTCCACCCTCGACGGCGTCAGTGCCGTGCGCTGAGGGTCAGGCCAGCTTGCGCTGCTCCTGCACCAGGCGCAGCGCCAGGGCGGCGAGGACGAAGCCCATCACATAACGCTGCAGCATCAGCCACAGCGGATAGCGCATGAACCAGGCGGAAATGCCGGCGGCGAACAGGGCGATCAGCAGGTTGACGGTAAAGCTCACGCTGATCTGGGTGATGCCGAGGATCAGGCTCTGCGCCAGCACCGAGCCGTGTTCCGGGGTGATGAACTGCGGCAGGATCGACAGGTAGAACATCGCCACCTTGGGATTCAGCAGGCTGGTCAGGAAGCCCATCAACACCAGCTTGCGCGGCGAGTCCGGTGCCAGTTCGCGGGGTTCGAAGGGCGAACGGGCGCCGGGTTTCACGGCCTGCCAGGCCATCCACAACAGATAGGCTGCGCCGCCCCAGCGCAGCAGGTCGTAGCCCAGGGGCACGGCCATGAACAGCGCGGTCAGGCCGATGGCTGCGGCGGTCATATGGATGAGGAAGCCGGCGACCACACCGAGCAAGGACGTCACCCCGGCCATGCGGCCCTGGCAGATGGAGCGGGAGATCAGGTAGATCATGTTCGGCCCCGGGGTCAGGACCATCAGCAGGGCGGCGCCGGTGAACAGCAGCCAGTCGTTAAGGGGGATCATCGGGGGCACTCCTTTGCAGTGGGTTTCTTTGTTGTTCTTCAGGGCCTCATCGCTGGCTTGCCAGCGATGTTGGTTCAGTCACCACGATACAACGGCAGGATCAAATCCCGGGTCAACGGCGCCAGCTCCAGTTCCCCGGCACTCATACCATCCACCCACACCGCCTCTTCGATTTCCGCAGCCGGCACTACCTCGGCACTGGTTTCCACCCGAAACAGCTCGCACACCACCTCGAACCCCGGCTCGTTCGCCGCCGGCGCGCTGAAGTTGCCCAGGTAACGGGCCTGCGCCTCATCGATGCGCAACCCCAGTTCCTCGAACAATTCCCGCGCCAGCGCTGTCACCGGCGCTTCGTCCGCCTCGATCTTGCCCCCCGGCTGCATGAACGCCAGGGTGCCGCGCTTGCGCACCAGCAGGGTCTGCCCGCGCGGATCGATCAACAGGGCGGCGGCGATTCGGATGGTCTTGCTCATGGAAACAGCTCACAACGATAGAAAGACGCGCAAGGATCCCATGCCCCTGCCACAGCTGACCAGTGGCACCTTGCAAGCACCGGACAAAGGCCGCATAAACAGCGAATGAATCTTCCCGCCCTCGATCATCCGGTACTGGACGCCTTTCACCCGGCCGTGCGCAGCTGGTTCCACCGCAGCTTCGCCACGGTCACCGCCGCCCAGGCCCGCGCCTGGCCGCTGATCCAGGCTGGCCGGTCGCTGCTGGTGGCGGCGCCCACCGGTTCCGGCAAGACCCTCACCGCCTTCCTCGCCGTGCTCGACGAGCTGTTCGAACAGGGCCTGGACAACCACGGCCAGTTGCCGGACGAAACCCTGGTGGTCTACGTTTCGCCGCTCAAGGCGCTGTCCAACGATATCCAGATCAACCTGCAGAACCCGCTGGCAGGGATCAGCGCCGAACTGGAACGCGACGGCCTGCCGCTGCCGCACATCCGTACCGCCGTGCGCACCGGCGACACGCCGCAGAAAGAACGCACGGCGATGCGCCGGCAGGCCCCGCATATCCTGGTGACCACCCCCGAGTCCTTGTATGTGCTGCTGGGTTCCGAATCCGGGCGCAAAGGCTTGCAGACCGTGCACACGGTCATCGTCGATGAAATCCACGCCATCGCCGGCAACAAGCGCGGCAGCCACCTGAGCCTGACCTTGGAACGCCTGGAAGCCCTGTGCCAACGGCCGTTGCGGCGCATCGGCCTGTCGGCCACGCAACGTCCGCTGGAGCGTGTCGCGCAGTTCCTGGTCGGCACCGGGCGCCCCTGCGCCATCGTCGATATCGGCCATGCCCGCAAGCGCGACCTGGCCATCGAAGTGCCGCCGCAACCGCTGGACGCAGTGATGGCCAACGATGTCTGGGACAGTGTCTACGACCGCCTCGCCGTACTCGCCCGCGAGCATCGCACCACGCTGGTTTTCGTCAATACCCGGCGCCTGGCCGAGCGCTTGGCCCGCCATCTGAGCGACCGCCTCGGTCGCGAAGCCGTGGCCGCGCACCATGGCAGCCTGGCCAAGGAAGCCCGCCTGGAGGCCGAGCAACGCCTCAAGCGCGGCGAGTTGCAGGTGCTGGTGGCGACCGCCTCGCTGGAGCTGGGCATCGATATCGGCGAGGTCGAACTGGTCTGCCAGATGTCCTCGCCGGGCTCCATCGCCGCCTTCCTGCAAAGGGTCGGGCGCTCCGGGCACCACGTGGAAGGCACGCCCAAGGGCCGTCTGTTTGCCACCAGCCGCGACGACCTGATCGAGTGCGTGGCCCTGCTCGACTGCGTGCGCCGTGGCGAGCTGGACGAGGTGGTGATCCCCCGCGCGCCACTGGACGTGCTGGCCCAGCAGATCATTGCCGAGGTCAGTTGCCAGCCCTGGCCGGAACAGGCGCTGCTCGACTGTTTCCGTCGCGCCCAGCCCTACGCCGCGTTGGATGAAAAACACTACGTGGCCTTGCTGCGCATGCTCGCCGAGGGCTACAGCGGTCGCCAGGGCGTGCGCGGCGCCTATCTCCATCGCGATGCGGTCAGCGGCGAATTGCGTGGCCGCCGCGGCAGCCAGCTGACCGCCCTGACCAGCGGCGGCACCATCCCCGACAACGCCGACTATGCCGTGCTCCTGGAACCCCAGGCGCTGAACATCGGCAGCGTCAACGAGGACTTCGCCGTGGAAAGCATCGCCGGCGATATCTTCCAGCTCGGCAACGCCTCGTACCGCATCCTGCGGGTCGAGCCGGGCAAGGTGCGGGTCGAGGACGCCCGGGGCCTGCCACCGAACATCCCGTTCTGGCTTGGCGAAGCGCCGGGGCGCAGCGACGACCTGTCGCGTGCCGTGGCCCGCCTCCAGGCGGAAATCGACCAGCGCCTGCAGGACAGCGGCGGCCATGAACAACCGCTGCTCGACTGGCTCGCCGCCACGCTCGGCCTCGGCCCCGACAGCGCCGGGCAATTGCTGGATTACCTGGGCCGCACCCGCCAGGTGCTCGGCGCCCTGCCGTCCCAGGACACCCTGGTGATGGAACGCTTCTTCGACGAATCCGGCGGAACCCAGCTGATCATCCACTCGCCGTTCGGCAGCCGCATCAACCGCGCCTGGGGCCTGGCCCTGCGCAAGCGCTTCTGCCGCACCTTCAACTTCGAATTGCAGGCCGCGGCCAGCGAGGACGCGATCATCCTGTCGCTTTCGGCCGGCCATAGCTTTCCCCTCGAAGAGGTCTGGCATTACCTGCCCAGTGCCACGGCCGAGCACATCCTGATCCAGGCGCTGCTCGATGCGCCGCTGTTCGGCGTGCGCTGGCGCTGGAACGCCGGGGTTGCCCTGGCCCTGCCGCGCTTTGCCGGCGGCAAGCGCATCGCCCCGCAGATCCAGCGCATGCGCAGCGAAGACCTGACCGCGGCGGTGTTCCCGGACCAACTCGCCTGTCTGGAAAATATCGCCGGCGAACGCGAGGTGCCCGATCACCCGCTGGTGGAACAGACCCTCGACGACTGCCTGCACGACGCCATGGACGCCGAAGGCTGGCTGGCCCTGCTGCGGCGTATCGAAAGCGGCGCTATCCGCCTGGTGTGCCGCGACCTGCCGGCGCCCTCGCCGCTGGCCGCGGCGATTCTCAATGCCCGGCCCTATGCCTTCCTCGACGATGCACCGCTGGAAGAACGGCGCACCCAGGCCGTGCTCAACCGGCGCTGGAGCGAGCCGCAAAGCGGCGATGAACTGGGCGCGCTGGACCGCGATGCGATTGCCGCCGTGGCGACGGAGGCCTGGCCGACGCCGAACGGCAACGACGAGATGCATGAAGCGTTGATGACCCTGGGGGCAATCAGCGCCGAAGAGGTGGCGGCCAACCCGGGCTGGGCAGAGTGGCTGGACGCGCTCGCCAGGGCGGGGCGTGCCTGCCGGGTTGCCGGGCTGTGGCTGGCGCGGGAGCGACTGAACCTGTTGCTGGCTGTCTATCCCGGGTCTGGCGTCGAACCCGCGGTGCCCCTGCTGCCGGGCTTCGATGAGGTCATCGACCCGGACAGCGCCGCCCTCGAACTGATCCGCGCCCGCCTCGGCGCCTTCGGCCCGCTGACAGCGCCGCAGATCGCCGCGCCGCTGTACCTGCCGCTGTCCACGGTGAACCAGGCCCTGGCCCGGCTGGAAGGCGAAGGCTATGTGCTGCGCGGCCGGTTCCATCCCGACCAACCCGATGAACAATGGTGCGAACGCCATCTGCTGGCGCGCATCCATCGCTACACCATCAAGCGCCTGCGCCGCGAGATCGAGCCGGTCAGCCTGCAGGACTTCATGCGTTTTCTCTTCGACTGGCAGCACCTGTCCACGAGCGCACGCCTGCAAGGCAACGCGGCGCTGGGCGAAGTGCTGGAACAGTTCGAAGGCTACGCGGCGGCAGCCGGGTCCTGGGAAAGCGACCTGCTGCCGGCACGGTTGAGCGACTACAACCCGCGCTGGCTGGACGAAGCCTGCCGCGCCGGCAAGTTCGCCTGGGCCCGACTCGGGCCTTCGGTCAAGGTGGCAGCCAGCACCTTGCGCAGCACGCCGCTGGTATTGCTGCCGCGCAGTCGCCTGGGGCTTTGGCAGGGGCTCGGGCCAGCGTTCGACCTCGACGCCCTGTCGCCTCGCGCGCAGAAGGTGCATGCCGCGCTGAGCCAGCATGGCGCGCTGTTCTTCGACGAACTGCGCGACGAGGCCCGCCTGCTCCCCACCGAACTGGAAAACGCCTTGCAGGAGCTAGTGGCCGCCGGGCTGGTCAGTGCCGACAGCTTTGCCGGATTGCGCGCGCTGATCACGCCGGCCAGCAAGCGCCAGGCCCACGGCAGCCGGCGCGGACGCGGGCCGCTGTTCGGCGGCATGGATGATGCCGGACGCTGGGCCCTGTTGCGTCGGGGCAGCGCCGAGCGCGAGGACACCCATGAACATATCGCCCGCGTCCTGCTGCGCCGCTACGGCGTGGTGTTCTGGCGCCTGCTGGGGCGCGAGGCCGACTGGCTGCCGAGCTGGCGCGAACTGCTGCGCACGTTCCACCGCCTCGAAGCCCGTGGCGAGATCCGCGGCGGGCGCTTCGTCAGCGGGCTGGCCGGGGAGCAGTTCGCCTTGCCGGAGGCCATTGCCGTGCTGCGCGGGGTTCGGCGGCGGCCGCTGGATGGCAGCCTGGTGGTGGTCAGCGGCAGCGACCCGCTGAACCTCAGCGGCAGCCTGCTGCCCGGCAGCAAGGTCCCGGCGCTGGCGGGCAACCGCTTGCTGTATCGGGATGGCGTGCCGCTGGCGGCGCTGGTGGCGGGGGCGGTGCAACTGTGGCCGGAGGTGGATGGGCAAGATGAAAACCTGCTGCGGGAGCGTCTGATCCGGGGCATGTGACTGGATACAATTCCACATCCGCTATATGGTTTACGGCTTGCCTGACGTGCCTCACAAGGAAACCGTATGAGCCTGTCACTCCTGAGCCGCTACGCCTTCTTCGTCGCCTGCGTCATCTTCACCCTCGCCTGCCTGCCTTTCCTCCGGCACGACTGGCTCTGGCCGTTCGCCCTGGCCACCGGGGTGCTGAGCCTGATCGGTGTGTTCGACCTGCTGCAGAAGCGCCACGCGGTGCGGCGCAATTACCCGATCCTCGGCAATATCCGCTATCTGGTCGAGGGCATTCGCCCGGAGATCCGCCAGTACCTGCTGGAGGCCGACAGCGATGCCCTGCCGTTTTCCCGGGCGCAACGCTCGCTGGTGTATGCCCGGGCCAAGAACGAGCAGTCGGACAAACCGTTCGGCACGCTGATCGATGTGTACCAGTCCGGCTTCGAGTTCATCGGCCACTCCATGCGCCCGGCGCCGCTGGCCGACCCCACCGCGTTCCGCGTGATCGTCGGCGGGCCGCAGTGCACCCAGCCGTATTCGGCCTCGGTGTTCAACATCTCGGCGATGAGCTTCGGCTCGTTGAGCGCCAATGCCATTCGCGCCCTCAACCTCGGTGCCAAACTGGGAAACTTCGCCCATGACACCGGCGAGGGCAGTATCAGCCCCTATCACCGCGAACATGGCGGCGACCTGACCTGGGAACTGGGTAGCGGCTACTTCGGTTGCCGCACCGCCGACGGCCGTTTCGACCCCGAGCGCTTCGCCGCCCAGGCCCGGGACCCGCAGGTGCGCATGATCGAAATCAAGATGAGCCAGGGCGCCAAGCCCGGCCACGGCGGCATCCTGCCCAAGCACAAGGTGACCAGGGAGATCGCCGAGACCCGCGGCATCATGATGGGCGAGGACTGCATTTCGCCGTCACGGCACAGCGCGTTTTCCACGCCGATCGAGATGATGCAGTTCATCGCGCAATTACGTGAGCTGTCCGGCGGCAAGCCGGTGGGCTTCAAGTTCTGCCTGGGCCATCCCTGGGAATTCATGGGCATCGCCAAGGCCATGCTGGAAACCGGCATCCTCCCGGACTTCATCGTGGTCGACGGCAAGGAAGGGGGTACCGGCGCGGCGCCGGTGGAGTTCACCGACCATATCGGCGTACCGCTGCGCGAGGGCCTGCTGTTCGTGCACAACACCCTGGTCGGGCTCAACCTGCGCGACAAGATCAAGCTCGGCGCCAGCGGCAAGATCGTCAGCGCCTTCGATATCGCCAGCGTCCTGGCCATCGGCGCCGACTGGGCCAACTCGGCGCGGGGCTTCATGTTCGCCATCGGCTGCATCCAGTCGCAAAGCTGCCACACCAACAAATGCCCGACCGGGGTCGCCACCCAGGACGGCCTGCGCCAGCGCGCCCTGGTGGTGCCGGACAAGGCCGAACGGGTGTTCAACTTCCACCGCAACACCCTCAAGGCCCTGGCGGAAATGCTTGCCGCCGCTGGCCTGGATCATCCGTCGCAACTGGAGGCCAAGCACCTGGTGCGACGCATGTCGGCTACCGAGATCAAGCTGTTCTCCCAATTGCATGTGTTCCTCAAGCCGGGAGAACTGCTGGGCGGCGAGGTCAGCGGCGAGTTCTACCAGCGCATGTGGCGCATGGCGCGGGCAGACAGCTTCGAGCCGCACAGCGAAGCGGCGGCCTGAGAGACATTCAGTAACATCCCTCCGTTGCAATCGCCGTTGAAACTGCCCACCCTCCGCGCCGTCGATCGGTTATGACCGACGGCGCGGAACCGGGGATCACTGCGCTCGATCCTCTAGTGAAATACCCTTCGCACGAGCCTTCAGCATGACCAATGCCCGCGATCATCGAATCGACTTCTTCCGGGGCCTGGCGCTGGTCTTCATTTTCTGGGACCACATTCCCGGCAACCCGCTGGCCAACCTGACCGTACGCAATTTCGGCTTCAGCGACGCCGCGGAGATCTTCGTCTTCCTCGCCGGCTACGCGGCGGTGCTGGCCTACGGCAAGGTGGCGCTGCGCGACGGCTGGGTAGTGGCCTGCGTGCGTATCCTGCGCCGGGCGTGGGTGCTTTACGTGGTGCATATCTTCCTGCTGGTGTTGTTGATGGGCATCGTCTTCGTCGCCAACAACCATGTGGAAACCCGCGACATGATCCAGGAAATGGGCCTCTACTACTTCCTCGGCAATCCGCAGCAGGCACTGGTGGACGAACTGCTGCTGCGCTTCAAGCCCAACCTGATGGACCCGCTGCCGCTGTACATCCTGCTGCTGCTCGGGCTGCCACTGGTGCTGCCGTTGCTGATGAGGAAGGCGGAATACATGGTCGGGGTGTCGGTCGCGCTGTACCTGATGGCGCCGATGTTCCAGTGGAACCTGGCGGCGCAGGAAGGCGGGGTATGGTTCTTCAACCCGCTGGCCTGGCAGTTGCTGTTCATTCTTGGCGGCGCGGTGGCGATCAATGGACAGCGCGAGCAGGCGCCGGAGCGGCGGCCATTGCTTCGGCAGCCGTTGTTCGTGGTCTCGGCGATCTACCTGGTGCTGTGTGCCGCAATTGCCCTGTCGTGGCGCTGGCCCGAGGTGCATGACGCGGTGATGCCGAAGTGGCTGGCGGAGTGGTTGTATCCGATCAGCAAGACCAACCTGTCGCCGACGCGCTTGCTGCATTTCCTGGCGCTGGCCTATTGCACGGCGAAGCTGCTGCCCGCCGGGCCGTGGGTGGACACCTGGCTGGCGCGGCAGAGTTGCCGGATGGGCAGGTATTCGCTGGAGGTGTTCTGCCTTGGCGTGCTGCTGGCACCGCTTGCGGACATGGGCAATGCGCTGGCCGGGGATCATTGGGCGATGCAGGTGGTAACCGCATTGCTGGGGCTCGGGTTGATGATGGGGCTGGCGTTGTGGCTGGACTGGAACAAAAGGCTGACCCGGGTGGTGCCGGTACAGGTGGTTTGATCTGAGGGCCTCATCGCCGGCAACGCCGGTTCCCACAAGGTCCGCCACACTGCCGGACCTTGTGGGAGCCGGCGTTGCCGGCGATGAGGCCCTGAAGAGCACCTTCAGATCTTCAGCCAGTAGTAGACTCCCGCCAACCCCAGCAGAAACCCAGGCCCGATATAAAGGGCCACCCGCAAATCCCCGAAATACCCCATCACCCCCAGCACCAGCCCGAGAAACGCCAGGGCCAGGTACGAACTCCACGGCCACAGCCACATCGGATAGCCCAGCCGCCCACGCTCTTCAGGGCTCAACCCGGCCCGAAACCTGAGTTGCGCCAGCAGGATCACCGCCCAGGTCCAGATCGCACCGAAGGTGACGATGGCCGTGGCCCAGAGAAACACCTGCTCGGGTACCAGGTAATTGCCCAGCACGCCCAGCAGCAACACGGCGAGCGACAGCAGCAGCGCGTTGCGCGGCACCCCGCTCGCCGTGGTACGCCCGAACAGCGCCGGCGCCTGGCCCTTTTCCGCCAGGGCGCAAAGCATCCGCCCGGTACTGAAGATCGCTGCGTTGCAGGCCGACAAGGCCGCCGTGATCACCACGAAATTGATCAGCCCCGCCGCCGTGCGAATGCCCAGGCGCTCGAAGGTGAGCACGAAGGGGCTGCCGCCGCTGCCGATCCCGTGCCACGGATAGATCGACAGGATCACGAACAACGCACCGACATAGAACAGCATCACCCGCCAGAACATCGAACCGATGGCACGGGGAATGGTGGTTTCCGGGCACCTGGTTTCGCCTGCGGTGAGGCCGATCAGCTCGGTGCCGAAGTAGGCGAACATCACCAGTTGCAGCGACATCAGCACGCCTTCCAGGCCCTTGGGCATGAAACCGTCGTGACGCCAAAGATTGGCGATGCCGGTTGCCACGCCGTCGTTGCCCAGGCCGAAGGCGATGATGCCGACCCCGCCCAGGATCAGGCCCAGGATGGTGATCACCTTGACCAGGGCGAACCAGAACTCGAATTCGCCGAAGGCCCTCACCGCCAGCAGGTTGATCGCGCCCATGCTGGCCAGCGCCGCGAGCGCCCACAGCCAGCGCGGTGTGTCGGGAAACCAGACGCCCATGTAGATGGCCACCGCACTGATTTCCGCGACGCAGATCACCATCAGGGCGAACCAGTAGTTCCAGCCGGTAAGAAAGCCCGCCAGCGGACCAAGGTAGTCGTGGGCATAGCGGCTGAACGAGCCGGCTACCGGGTTGTGCACGGCCAGTTCGCCGAGCGCACGCATGATCACCAGAATCACCAGGCCGCCGGCGAGGTAGGCCAGGAGAATCGCCGGCCCGGCCATCTCGATGGCCCTGGCCGAGCCGAGGAACAGGCCGACGCCGATACAGGCGCCCAGGGCGATCAGGCGCATATGGCGTTCGCCAAGCTCGCGTTTCAGGGTGGGCATGGGTTCGATCCCCGTTCGAGATGAGAGACAGGCCATCACCCTAGTCCGACACGTCGTCGCCCAACTGCCAAAGCGGCATAACGGGATATTTCCTACTGTTACTTAGGAAATAACCGACGACACCCAACAATTTCCGCTACGCCTGCGACCAGCGTCTAAGCTTCAGACAAAGCAAGAGAAATAACGAAATCAGGCTTAAGACTATGGGCGCACAGTGGCACTCCGATAACGGCAGTAACCTCGCAGCCGCCGAGCAATCGGAAGTACCGCCGTCCCCTCCACCGCCTCCGCGTCGTTCCCGGCTGCGCCTGCTGTGGTGGCTGCTGTTCCTGATCGTGCTGGTTACCCTGGCCCTGCTGGCCTATGCGGCAGCCAAGGAAATGCAGACCTCGGCCATCCAGTCCCGGGAATTCAGCCGCTTCGCCGCCACCCTCAGCTACTCGATGCACAAGGGGCCAAGCGATGCGATCGTCTATCCGGGTGAAGGCCCGTTCGACAAGCGCCTTGGCTACAGCGCCCTCGGCGAGTTCATCCCGCGCCTGCTGAAGCGGGACTACGTGGTAGTGGAACAGACGAGCTTCTCCCCGGCACTGATGGACTACGTCAACCACGGCTTCTTCGTACCCTATACCGAGAAGATCCAGAGCGGCCTGAGCATCACCGACTGCAAGGGCAGCGTGCTTTACCAGTACCAGTACCCCCAGCATCTCTACCCCGACTTCGCCTCGATCCCGCCGGTGATGGTGCACAGCCTGCTGTTCATCGAAAACCGCGACCTGCTCGACCCCAATGACCCCAATGCCAACCCGGCCGTGGACTGGCCGCGCTTCGCCAAGGCGGCCTACACCCAGGTCGCCAAGTACCTGGCGTTGCCCGGCCAGTCGGCGGGCGGCAGTACCCTGGCCACGCAACTGGAGAAATACCGCCATTCGCCGGACGGCCTGACCGTGTCCGGCGCCGAGAAGATTCGCCAGATGATTTCCGCCAGCGTGCGCGCCTACCAGGACGGCCCGCAGACCCTGGAAGCACGCCAACGCATCGTTCGCGACTATCTCAACAGCGTGCCGCTGTCGGCGGTGCCCGGGCATGGCGAAGTGCACGGCATGGCCGAAGGCCTGCGGGTCTGGTATGGCGCCGACTTCGCCGAGGTCAACCGCCTGCTGTCGTCCACCGCCACCGACCCCGACACCCTTGCCGCCCGTGGCCTGGCCCTGCGCCAGGTACTGTCGCTGATGATCGCCCAGCGCCGGCCTTCGCACTTTTTGTCCAAGGGCCGCAACGAACTGGCGACCCTGACCGACAGCCATGTCCGCCTGCTCGCCGCCAACAACATCATCGACAAGCCGCTGGCCGACGCGGCCCTGGCGAGCAAGGCCATCTACCGCGACTGGGTGGCCCAGCCGACCATCGTGCCGATCGTCACCAACAAGGGCATCAGCGTGGCCCGCAGCCGCTTGTCGAGCATGCTCAACCGCCCGCTGTACGACCTCGACCGCCTCGATCTGTCGGCCACCAGCACCCTGCAATCGGACCTGCAGGAACAGATCAGCCAATACCTGCGCGACCTTGCCAATCCGGAGTTCGCGGCGAAGATGGGCCTGTTCGGCGAGCGGCTGCTGACGCCCACCAGTACCACCCAGGTGCGCTACAGCTTCACCCTCATGGAGCGCACCGCCGACGGCTCGCGGGTGCGGGTGCAGACCGACAGCACCGACCAGCCCTTCGATATCAACGAAGGCAGCAAGCTGGAACTGGGCTCTACCGCGAAGCTGCGGGTGCTGACCAGCTACCTGGAGATCATTTCCGAGCTGCATGACCGCTACGGCAAGATGTCGGTCGCGGATCTGAAGAAAGTCGAAGTGGCCGATGTCGATTTCATCACCCGCTGGTCCATCGACTGGCTGATCCAGAACAAGGACCGCGACATCAACGCAATGCTCGACGCCGCCCTTGAACGCAAGTACTCGGCCAGTCCCGGCGAGGCGTTCTTCACCGGCGGCGGGCTGCATGTGTTCAACAACTTCCGCAAGGAAGACAACGGGCGCATCCCGACCCTCAAGGACTCCCTGCGCGAGTCGATCAACCTGCCGTTCATTCGCCTGATGCGCGACCTGGTGCGCTACAGCACCTACCAGGCGCCGGGCAACAGCGCGGCCCTGCTCAAGGACGATGCCGAACCGCGGCGCCAGGAATACCTGGCGCGCTTCGCCGACCGCGAAGGCACCGATTTCCTGCGCCGGTTCTGGAAAAAATACCAGCGCAAGACCTCCCAGGAACGGCTCGACACCTTCCTTGACGGTCTGCGGGTCACGCCGATCCGCCTGGCCGCAGTGCACCGCTACCTGTTCCCGGAGGCCGACCAGGCCACCTTCAACGCTTTCGTCCGCGCCCATATGAAGAAGGAAGGCGTGGTCGCCAAGCCGGCCGGTGGCAAAAAGGACCCGCTCAGCGACGAGCGCCTGGAAATCCTCTACGCCGCCTACGGCCCCGGCAAGTACGACCTGCCCGACCAGGGCTTCATCGCCAAGTCGCACCCGCTGGACCTGTGGCTGGTCGGCTACCTGCTCAAGCATCCCAGCGCCAGCTTCCAGGAAGCGACCCTGGCCAGCCATTTCGAGCGCCAGGAAGTCTATGGCTGGCTGTTCAAAAGCAAGCACAAGGGCGCACGCGACAGCCGCATCCGCACCCTGGTGGAAGTCGAAGCCTTCCTCGATATCCACCAGCGCTGGAAGCGGGTCGGCTACCCCTTCGACCACCTGGTGCCCTCGCTTGCCACCGCCATCGGCAGCTCCGGCGACCGCCCGGCGGCACTGGCCGAGTTGATCGGGATCATCCAGAACGATGGCGTGCGTTTGCCGGTGTTGCGCATCGATACCCTGCATTTCGCCGCCGGAACGCCCTACGAAGTGAGCCTGGCCGGGGATCCGGACCGCGGCGAGCGGGTGCTGTCCGTCGAAGTGGCCCGGGCCTTGCGCGGGGCGCTGTCGCAGGTGGTGGATGCCGGGACGGCAAGGCGGGTTTCCGGGACCTTCAAGCTGGATGACGGCACCGTGCTGACCATGGGCGGCAAGACCGGGACCGGTGACAACCGCATCGAAAGCTTCGGTGCCGGTGGCCGGCTGATCGGCTCGCGCTCGCTCAATCGCACCGCGACCTTCGTGTTCTACCTGGGCGATAACCATTTCGGCACGCTGACGGCGTTCGTGCCGGGGCGCGCCGCGGAGTCGTTCAAATTCACCTCGGCGCTGCCGGTGCAGGTGCTCAAGGGCATGGCACCGATGCTGCTGCCGTATCTCAAGCCGGGTGGCAATACCCAGTGTGCGGTGCCGCTGACGGCGGAGCCTGGGGCGAGTGTTACCCAGGCACATTAGATCTTCGTTGTTCTTGAGGGCCTTATCGCTGGCAAGCCAGCGATAGGGCCCTTTGCTTCAACACACCTTTCAGCACCTGGGCTTGCAATAAGATATATCTTGAGTAATATCTTGAGACATATCGCAAGCAACCAGGAGCTCCTCCCATGCGCGATCACCACTCTTCCCACCGCGAGCCCGAAGGCTTCGAACGCCGTCGCGAGCGCGGCGACCGGGGCCCGCGGGTCTTCGCCCCGGGCGATCTGAAACTGCTGCTTTTGGCCATGCTGGCCGAGCAGCCCTGCCACGGCTACGACCTGATCCGCCAGATCGAAGCCCTGTTCGACGGCAACTACAGCCCGAGCCCCGGCGTCATCTACCCGACCCTGACCTTCCTTGAAGAGAGCGAGCTGATCATTGGCGAAGTCCATGGCAGCAAGAAGCGCTACCAGGCCACCGAGGCCGGGCGCGAATCACTGAAGGAACAGGCTGTCGCCCTGGATGGCGTGCGCACCCGCATCGAAGTGAGCAAGCGCTCGTTGCGCGGCCATGACCGGCCGCCGGAGATCCACGAAGCCGTACACAACCTGCGTCATGCCCTGCAGATGCACAGCGGGCGCTGGAACCCACAAGAAATAGAGCGGGTACGCCACCTGCTCAATGAAACCGCGAAAGCCATCGTTGCCGGACCTCTCACCTCCCCTTCCCAGGAGCCATCCGAATGACTTCGAGCGAAAACACCATCCACCGCGTCATGCACCCGATCAAGCACCGTCAACTGACGGTGCTCAAGGTGGTCGACCTGACCCCGCGCATGCGCCGCATCACCCTTGGCGGCGAGCAATTGCAGGGCTTCGTCAGCCTGGGCAGCGACGATCACGTCAAGCTGCTGTTCGCCAACAACGCTGAAGAGCAGGCAGCCATGGATGCCCTCGACCTGCCGAAGGACGGCATCAAGCCGACCATGCGCGAGTACACCCCGCGCCGTATCGACCTGGTCAACAACGAACTGGACCTGGACTTCGTTCTCCACGGCGATGGCCCGGCATCGACCTGGGCGGCCCAGGCCAAACCCGGCCACAGGCTGAATATCGCCGGCCCACGCGGCTCGCTGGTGGTGCCGGATATCTTCGACAGCTACCTGCTGGTGGGCGATGAGACCGCGATTCCGGCCATTGGCCGGCGCCTCGAAGAGCTCGGCAGCGGGCGCAAGGTGCTGGTGGTGGTGGAAATCGAGGACGAGCATGAGCGCCAGCCGCTGCCGAGCAAGGCCGATGTCGAGGTGATCTGGGTCGAACGGCACAAGCAGTCGGTGCTGGACGTGCTGGCCGGCCTGCAATTGCCGGGCGGCGAGTTGTACGCCTGGGTTGCCCTGGAAAAGGCCCTGACCCGCAAGGCCAAGGCACTGCTGCTTGAAGAGAAAGGCGTGGCCGAGGATCGCCTCAAGGCTGCCGCCTACTGGCGCCTCGATCCGCACGACGAGGAGTGATATTGCTCAGGCCTGGCCGCGGCGCTTTCCCTGCCAGCGGTCCAGGCCGACAACGCACAGGCCCAGGAGCATGAACGCCGCGAGCATCACCAGCGCATTGAGCAGCACCTGCTCGTAGCCGAGCGCGGCGACATCGATGAACGGATACGGGTAAAACCCGATCATCTGCCCGCGCAGCAGGACATAGCCGAAATACACCAGCGGATACCCCGACCAGGCCAGCACATGGCCAATGCGCAAGGCGCCCTTGTGCGTCCGCCGCCACCAATACAGCGCGAACAACAGCGGCATCACATCGTGCAACAGCCCGTCGGCGATCCATTGCCAGCCCCGGGGCTGCCAAAGATGGCGCAGCAGCAGGCTGTAGGCGATCGCCACGAAGAGGATGCTCGCCAACACACCGGACACCACCGAAGGCGCCAGCCAGAAACGCCGTGCCGAAGCGTCACGCCCGAAGGCATCAGCCGTCAGTACGGTGGCAACCAGGATATTGCTGAGCACGGTGAAGAAACCGAAGAAATTCACCAGCCCGCCCAGCAGGCTGGCGTCGCCCTGCCAGCGGGCGATCAGGATCAGGTACAACTGCACCGTCAGCCCGAACCAGCCAAGCACCGCCGCGGCACCGGTCCAGCCCTTTGCACTCATGCGCCTACTGCTCGCGCTTGATGTCACGCAGCATCTTCAGATAGAGGCTTTCCACCTTTTCCCGTGCCCACGGCGTCTTGCGCAGGAAGGTCAGGCTCGACTTGATGCTCGGATCGCTCTTGAAGCAGCGAATATCGATGCGCTGCGCCAGCCCGGACCATTCGTAGCGGGCCACCAGGGCATTGAGGATCTGTTCCAGGGTCACGCCATGCAGCGGGTTCTTGTCAGTGGCGGTCATGCCAGTGCTCCAGCCAAACGAAGGTGCGCACCTTAGGCCCCTTTGTGCAGCGGGGCAATGCTCCAGACAGTCTAGTTCGCGGGGTGGTCCTCCAGGTGGATTGCAAATGGACATTATTGCAATGTTATAGTGTAACCATTCATAACCTGCCAAGGACCCTACATGCGTTACCTGCCCCACCCGCTCTCTCCTCTCGCTGTCGCGCTCTGGCTAGCGTCATCGCCCAGCCAGGCCCTGGAACTGGAGCCCCAGGTGATCACTGCCAATCCGCTGGGCAACGCCCAACTGGCGACGCCGAGCAGCGTGCTCGAAGGCGACCGGCTGCTGCTGCAACAAAAAGGCAGCCTCGGCGAAACCCTCGATGGCGAGCCGGGCGTGTCCTCCACCTGGTTCGGACCGGGCGCCAGCCGCCCGATCATTCGCGGCCTGGATGGCGACCGGATTCGTATCCTGCGCAACGGCATCGGCGCGCTCGACGCATCGTCACTGTCTTACGACCATGCCGTGCCGCTGGATCCGGTGAACATCGACCGGGTGGAAATCGTTCGTGGTCCGGCCGCGCTGCTCTATGGCGGCAACGCCATCGGCGGCGTAGTCAACACCTTCGACAATCGCATCCCGACCGAGGCCATCGAAGGTATCCAGGGTGCCGGCGAACTGCGCTACGGCGGCGCCGATACCACACGCAGCGCGGCAGGCAGACTGGAGACCGGCAACGGGCAGTTCGCCCTGCACCTGGACGCCAACAGCCGGCGGTTCAATGACCTGCGTATCCCCGGCTATGCCCGCAGTTCTAAGGTGCGGGACGCCGACGAGTCCGGCAGCCGCCATCGCCTGGAAAACAGCGACGGTCGCCAGGACGGTGGCGCGGTCGGCGGTTCCTATGCCTGGGAGCATGGCTACACTGGCGTGTCCTACAGCCGCTACGACGGCAACTACGGCTCGGTGGCCGAGCCCGGCGTGCGCCTGGCCATGGAGCAGGACCACTACGGCTTCGCTTCGGAAATCCGTGACCTGGAAGGCCCGTTCAGTTCGCTGAAGGTCGATCTCGGCTACACCGACTACAAGCACAGCGAACTCGAAGAAGGCGAAGTCCACACCACCTTCAAGAACAAGGGCTACGAGGCCCGGGTCGAAGCCCGTCACCAGCCGCTGGGGCCGCTGGAAGGGGTGATCGGTGCGCAGGTCAACCGCAACGAATTCTCCGCCCTGGGCGAAGAAGCCTTCGTCCCGCAGACCGATACCGACAGCGTCGCCCTGTTCGTCCTGGAGCAGTGGCAAGCCAGCGAACGCCTGGCCGTGAGCCTGGGCGGACGCCTGGAGCACACCCGGGTCGATCCGGACGCCAAGGGCAACGAGCGCTTCGCCGCAGCCGACAGCGCCAGCAGCTTCACGGCTGCCAGCCTGTCCTCGGGCGCGGTCTATCGACTGACACCGATCTGGTCCCTGGCCGCCAGCCTCGGCTATACCGAACGCGCGCCGACCTTCTACGAGCTGTATGCCAACGGCACCCACGTCGCCACCGGCGCCTACGAAGTGGGCGACCCCAACCTGTCGAAGGAAAAAGCCATCTCCGGCGATCTTGCCCTGCGTTTCGACAACGGTACGCACAAAGGCAGCGTCGGCGTGTTCTACAGCCACTTCCGCAACTACATCGGCCTGCTGGCCAGTGGCGAACTGCGCGAAGGCCACGACCATGGCGATGACGATCATGACCATGACCACGACGACGGTGATATCCCCGAGTACCTGTACAGCGGCGTGCGGGCGCGCTTCTACGGCATCGAGGCGCAGGACCGCTGGCAATTGCTGGAAAACCGTTACGGCAGCTTCGCCCTGGAACTGTCCGGCGACTACACCCGGGCCAGGAACCTCGACACTGGCGAAGACCTTCCGCGCATCGCGCCGCTGCGCCTGAACAGCGGGCTGGTGTGGAACCTGGATCGCTGGCAGGCACGGATCGATGTGCAGCACGCCGCATCACAGCATCGCAAGCCGGCCAACGAGACCAGCACCGATGGCTACACCACCCTGGGGGCGAGTGTCGGTTATCGCTTCAATGTGGGTGAAAGCGAATGGCTGGCGTTCGTCCGCGGTGAAAACCTGACTGACCAGACCGTGCGCTATGCCAGCTCGATCCTGCGGGACGTCGCGCCGGCTGCGGGGCGGAGTGTGGAGGTGGGGCTGCGGACGACCTTCTGATTCGTGGTGCCACCATCGCCGGCAACGCCGGCTCCCACAGGGCCCAGCATGCGCCGCGAAACCTGTGGGAGCCGGCGTTGCCGGCGATGAGGCCCGTAAGGTCACCACAGGATTATTACCAATCCCACAAAACACCCTGACAACCTCCAGCCTTTCCAACCCCATCAATCCTCTATATCCTCCCCGCCCCAAGCTGAAACGCTTAATCACTCCGAATTTACCGAAAAATCCTGGCGAACTCCCAGCGCCGGGATATCTGCCGTTTTTTTCAACAATCAAAAGATAGCGCTATCTCATGCCCTGCCCCCCTGCTTTCCGACTCCTCGCCGCACCGCTGTTGTGCGCCCTCGCCGCCTCTGTCCAGGCCACGCCGATGTTCAGCGCCGACTCCCCATGGATGCTCGGCGACTGGAACGGCACCCGCAGCGCGCTGGCCGAGCGCGGCTATGACTTCAGCCTGGACTACACCGGGGAAATGGGCAGCAACCTGCACGGCGGCTACGACCACGACCGCAGCGCGCGCTACAGCGATCAGTTCGCCTTCGGCAGCCATCTGGACCTGGACCGGATCCTCGGCTGGAACGCCACCGAGTTCCAGTTGACCATCACCGAGCGCCACGGCAACAACATCAGCAACGACCGCATCAACGATCCCCGCGTTGGTGGTTTCACTTCGGCCCAGGAAGTCTGGGGCCGTGGCCAGACCTGGCGGCTGACGCAGCTGTGGATCAGGCAGAAGTACTTCGACGGTGCCCTGGACGTAAAGGCCGGGCGCTTCGGCGAAGGCGAGGACTTCAACAGCTTCCCCTGCGACTTCCAGAACCTGGCGTTCTGCGGCTCCCAGGTCGGCAACTGGGTCGGCGACAGCTGGTACAACTGGCCCGTCAGCCAATGGGCCGCGCGGGTGCGCTACAACTTCAGCCCCGAGCTGTACGCCCAGGTGGGCGCCTTCGAGCAGAACCCGTCGAACCTAGAACGCAACAACGGCTTCAAACTCAGTGGCAGCGGCACCCAGGGCGCGATGTTCCCGGTTGAACTGGTCTGGAGCCCGGTAATCAGAAGCCTTAAGGGGGAATATCGGGCGGGGTACTACTACAGTAATGCCAACGCCAAGGATGTTTACCGCGACGCCAACGGCCAGCCTGCCGCGCTGAGCGGCCAAGCCTACCGCAGCCGCTCGAGCAAGCATGGTTTCTGGCTGGGCGCGCAGCAGCAGGTGACGTCGTTGGCCAGCGACCATTCCCGTGGCCTGAGCGTTTTCGCCAATGCCACGCTGCACGACAAGAAGACCAATGCCATCGACAACTACGTTCAGGCAGGTGTGGTGTACAAGGGGCCGTTCGACGCCAGGGCCCAGGACGATATCGGCTTCGCCCTGGCCCGCGTGCACGTCAACCCGGCCTACCGCAAGAACGCCGCGGCGCACAACCGCGTCGCCGGCGTCGATGATTTCGACGAACCGGCCTTCCTGCCGGTCCAGGACACCGAATACAGCGCCGAGCTGTACTACGGCATCCACCTGGCCAACTGGCTGACCCTGCGCCCGAACCTGCAATACATCCGCCATCCGGGCGGGGTACAGGCAGTGGACGATGCGCTGGTCGGCGGTTTGAAGATCCAGAGCCACTTTTAACCGGCCCGCGGGCCTGACGATTCAACATTGATGGAGAACCTTCCAATGAGCGCAGACGGAACCCGCTGGCTACCGAGACTGCTCGGTGTGCTGCTATTGCTGATGGGCATGGCCCTGGTGGCCGGCGGCATCAAGCTGATGCAACTGGGCGGCTCGCTGTATTACCTGATCGCCGGCATCGGCTTCGCCGTGTCCGGGATCATGCTGCTGGCCTTGCGCAAGCACGCCCTTGGCCTCTACGGGCTGGTACTGCTCGGCAGCACCGCCTGGGCCCTGTGGGAAGTGGGCCTGGACTGGTGGCAACTGGTGCCGCGCCTGTCCCTGTGGTTCGCCCTTGGCGTGGTCTTGCTGCTGCCCTGGGCGCGGCGGCCACTGCGGGGCCTGGCCGGCCAGCCGGCGCGGGTCAACCTGGCGGTGCTGGGCATAGCCGTGGTCGCTTCCGGCGCCACCGCGATTGCCAGCCAGTTCACCCATCCGGGCGAAATCAAGGGCGAGCTGGGGCGTGACACCACCACCCTGTTCAGTACCGCACCGGACATGCCCGACGGCGATTGGCAGGCCTATGGCCGCACCGAATATGGCGATCGCTACTCGCCGCTGCGGCAGATCACCCCGAGCAACATCTATCAGCTGGAAGAAGCCTGGCGCATCCGCACCGGCGATCTGCCCAGTGCGGACGACCCGGTCGAGCTGACCAACCAGAACACTCCGCTCAAGGTCAACGGCATGCTCTACGCCTGCACGGCGCACAGCAAGGTGCTGGCCCTGGACCCGGACACCGGCGCGGAAATCTGGCGCTTCGACCCACAGATCAAGAGCCCGTCCGGCAGCTTCAAGGGCTTTGCCCACATGACCTGCCGCGGCGTGTCCTATTACGACGAGAACAACTACGTCAACGCCGACGGCAGCCCGGCACCGAAGATCAGCGAAGCCGGCCAGGCCGTGGCCCGCGCCTGCCCGCGGCGTCTCTACCTGCCGACCGCCGACGCCCGGCTGATCGTGCTCAACGCCGATAACGGCAAGGTCTGCGAAGGCTTCGCCAACAACGGCACCATCGACCTGACCCAGGGCATCGGCCCGTTCACCGCCGGTGGCTACTATTCCACCTCGCCGGCAGCCATCACCCGCAGCCTGGTGATCATCGGCGGCCACGTCACCGATAACGAATCGACCAACGAACCGTCCGGCGTGATCCGCGCCTATGACGTGCACGACGGCCGTCTGGTGTGGAACTGGGACAGCAACAACCCGGACGACACCAAGCCGCTGGCCCCGGGCAAGACCTACAGCCGCAACTCGGCGAACATGTGGTCGCTGGCCAGCGTCGATGAAAACCTCGGCATGGTCTACCTGCCACTTGGCAACCAGACCCCGGACCAATGGGGCGCGGACCGCACGCCGGGCGCCGAGAAATTCAGCGCCGGCATCGTTGCCCTCGACCTGGCGACCGGCAAGGTGCGCTGGAACTACCAGTTCACTCACCATGACCTGTGGGACATGGACGTCGGCAGCCAACCGACCCTGCTCGACCTGAAGACTGCCGATGGCGTCAAGCCAGCGCTGATCGCCCCGACCAAGCAGGGCAGCCTGTACGTCCTCGACCGTCGCGACGGCACGGCCATCGTGCCGATCCGCGAGATCCCGGTGCCGCAGGGCGCGGTACCGGGCGACCACACTGCGCCGACCCAGGCCCGCTCCGACCTCAACCTGCTCGGCCCGGACCTGACCGAACAGGCCATGTGGGGCGCCAGCCCGTTCGACCAGATGCTCTGCCGCATCCAGTTCCGCGAGCTGCGCTACGAAGGCCAGTACACCCCGCCGTCGGTGCAGGGTTCGCTGGTGTATCCGGGTAACGTCGGTGTATTCAACTGGGGCAGCGTGTCGGTGGATCCGGTACGTCAACTGCTGTTCACCAGCCCGAACTACATGGCCTTCGTCTCGAAAATGGTGCCGCGTGCCGAGGTGGCCGAGGGCAGCAAGCGCGAAAGCGAGACCAGTGGCGTGCAGCCCAACACCGGCGCGCCTTATGCGGTAACCATGCACCCGTTCATGTCGCCACTGGGCGTGCCATGCCAGGCACCGGCCTGGGGCTATGTGGCGGGGATCGACCTGCTGAGCAACAAGGTGGTGTGGAAGCACAAGAACGGCACCAGCCGCGACAGCTCGCCGATTCCGATCGGCCTGCCGATCGGTGTGCCGAGCATGGGTGGCTCGATCGTCACCGCCAGTGGCCTGGGCTTCCTCAGCGGCACCCTGGACCAGTACCTGCGCGCCTATGACGTCAATACCGGCAAGGAACTGTGGAAATCGCGCCTGCCGGCGGGTGGGCAGGCGACGCCGATGACCTATACCGGCAAGGACGGCAAGCAGTATGTGCTGGTGACGGCAGGCGGGCATGGGTCGCTGGGGACCAGGATGGGCGACTACATCATCGCTTACAAACTGCCTAACTAAGCGTCGCTGCTACTGGCCTCATCGCGGGTGAACCCGCTCCCACAGGGTAT
>NZ_JBMAWR010000039.1:0-27488 GCF_048586865.1 Pseudomonas bharatica
CCGGTTTACCCGCGATTGCTATGGTGAATTCACTACTGCAATCGCGGGTGAACCCGCTCCCACAAGGTCTCTGCAAATCAAAGAGTTATGTTTTGTTCTTGAGAGCTGGCTTGCCAGCGATGAGGCCCTGAAGATCAACAGAGACACTTGCAGTAGACTCCGGACCTTGTCACAACGGAGCCGCCCTTCTTGGAAGACCTCAACTCCCTCTACTACTTCACCCAGGTCGTCGAACACGGCGGCTTCGCCCCCGCCGGCCGCGCCCTGGACATGCCCAAGTCCAAGCTCAGCCGGCGCATTTGCGAGCTGGAAGAACGCCTCGGCGTGCGCCTTCTGCATCGCACCAGCCGTCACTGCTCGTTGACCGAGATCGGCCAGGAATACTATCGACGCTGCCTGGCCATGCGGGTCGAGGCCGAGGGCGCGGCCGAGGTGATCGAGCGCAATCGCAGCGAACCCCGCGGCCTGGTGCGCCTGAGCTGCCCGACCACTCTGCTCAACTCCTGGGTCGGGCCGATGCTGACCCGCTACATGCTCAAGTTCCCGTTGGTAGAGCTGTTCATCGAAAGCACCAACCGCCGCGTCGATCTGCTGCACGAAGGCTTCGACCTGGCCTTGCGGGTGCGCTTCCCGCCCCTGGAAAACACCGACATGGTGATGAAGGTGCTGAGCAACAGCACCCAATGCCTGGTCGGCCAGCCGTCGTTTCTCCAGGCACTGCCGGAAGGCTTCGACCCGCAGCGGCTCGGCGAGCTGCCCAGCCTGCATTGGGGCAGCGCCCAGCGCGAGTACCAATGGGAGTTGTTCCAGGGCGAGGACATGAGCCGCAGCCTGGTGATCCCGCATACCCCACGCATGGTCACCGACGACCTGTTCGCCTTGCGCCATTTCGTCGTCGCCGGGGTGGGAATCGCTCACCTGCCACGGGTGGCGGTGCGCGAGGACCTGGCGGCGGGGCGGCTGGTGGAGTTGCTGCCGGGATGGCATCCGCGCTGCGGCATCGTGCATGCGATCTTCCCGTCACGGCGCGGCTTGCTGCCGTCGGTGCGGGCATTGATCGATCATCTGGCGGAGGAGTTTGCGGGGAGTGACATGGCCTAGAAAGCAGAAGGCCTCATCGCGGTGGTCCGACGATGAGGCCCGAGAGCACAACGGGGATCAGCGCGACAGGAACGCCAGCAGGTCTTCGTTCAACTGCTGCGCATGAGTCACGGCAAACCCGTGGGGCGCCCCGCTGTAGAGGGTCAGCTCGGCGCCGCGAATCATCTGCGCGGCTTTCTTGCCCGTGGTCTCGAAAGGCACGATCTGGTCGTCATCGCCATGGATCACCAGGGTTGGCACATCGATCTTCGCCATGTCCGGACGGAAGTCGGTTTCGGAGAACGCCGTCACGCAGTCCAGGGTGGCCTTGAGCGAGGCCATCAGGGCGATGTTTAGCGTCTGAGCCTGCACGCCCTGGGACACCTTCTGCCCATGATTGATGCCGTAGAACGGCGCCGCGAAGTCGGCGATGAATTGCGCACGGTCGGCGCGGATGCCGTCGCGGATGCCATCGAATACCGACTTGTCGACACCCTCCGGATTGTCCGCGGTCTTGATGAACAGCGGCGTGACCGCGCCCAGGAGGACCAGCCCGGCCACCCGCTCGCTGCCATGCCGGGCGATATAGCGGGTGACATCGCCGCCGCCCATGGAGAAGCCCACCAGGGTCACCTCGTTGAGGTCGAGGTGCTCGATCAACTGGGCGATATCGTCGGCGAAGGTGTCGTAGTCATAGCCCGTCCACGGCTGGCTGGAACGCCCGAAACCGCGACGGTCGAAGGCGATGGCGCGGTAGCCGCGGCTGGCCAGGAATTCCATCTGCACATCCCACATATCGGCGTCCAGCGGCCAGCCATGACTGAACAGCACGGGCTTGCCGCTGCCCCAGTCCTTGTAATAGATCGCGGTGCCGTCACGGGTAACGAGGGTGCTCATAGCGGTATCTCCTGAAAAATGCGTAGGTAGTTTCTTGAGTGTGTATGGGGTGATTCGTTCAGGCCCGCAGCCAGCCGGCAGCGAGACGGGTCACCAGCGGCATGATGAAAAACACCACGGGCAGGATGACGAAGAGGTTGCCGATCAGATTGCCCGCCAGCGGCCCGCCCAGCGCGGGAACCGCAGCGAACAATGGCGCCAGCAAGGCCGGGACCAGCAGGGTCATCGGGCAGATCACCAGGTAGGTCAGCACCGCCTGCTTCCAGCGCGGGGGTTGCTGGGCACCACTGCCGACAGGGGTGAACCAGAACTCGGGGTCGGCGTGGACTTCGGTATGGTCGCCGCCATCGAGCAAAGGCATGACCTCGTCGATCATCCGCTGGCGCTCGCTGGAGTTGACCCAATCCTGCAGGCGGGCCGACTCGCAGAAGCGCACCACTGTGGTGAAGTGCCTGCCGCCCTGCTCCGGACGGATGACGTTGACGCCCAGGTGACCGGGCTGGCGACGCGCGGCCTGCACGGCGCGCTTGAGCCATTCTTCATAGGTGTCCAGCGCGTCGCTGCGGACCTTGTGCTGGATGACCAGCGTGACCACGTTGGAGCTGTCCTGGTTGGCGGTGTTCATAAGCAGTTTCCCTGGCGATAAGTGGTGTGTCGCGTTGATGGGAAAAGCTTAATTTCGACACCCTTTCAGCACCAGATGGCCAAATCGGCCTTTAGCGTTCCATTAACGGAACGATAAACACTCGAACACTTCCGTGCTGGCGGCCGTGGGTTCCGGGAAATATCCTACGCATCCTTCGGAAAAAGGAAGCGCGCCCACCGTGCTGAGCTATTGGGGTCTGTTTCTCGCGGCATTCGGCGCCGCCACGCTATTGCCGCTTCAGTCCGAAGCGCTGCTGGTGGGCCTGCTCCTGCACGATCCGCAGGCGGTGACAAGCCTGTTGCTGGTGGCGACCCTGGGCAACGTCCTCGGCTCTATCGTCAACTGGCTGCTGGGGCGAGCCCTGGAACGCTGGCGCGACAAGCGCTGGTTCCCCTTTTCCGCCACGCAACTGGACAAGGCGCAGCAGCGCTACCAGCGCTATGGGCAATGGTCGCTGCTGCTGAGCTGGATGCCGGTGATCGGCGACCCGCTGACCCTGATCGCCGGGATCATGCGCGAGCCATTCTGGCGCTTCGTGCTGCTGGTGACCCTGGCCAAGGGCGCACGGTACCTGGTGCTGGCGCTGATTACCCTGGGTTGGTTCGGCCGCTGACGCCCCAGATCATCTCCTCGGTCCAGCCCAGTTCGGCGAAGTCCTGCGCACGCAGATGGGCCTCCCCCTCGCAGAAAAATTCATCCAGTTGCGGCGGGCGCACACCGGTATCCGCGAGCATGGCGTGGACCTGCCCGCGGTGGTGGATCTGGTGCTCGAAGAGATGGGACAGCAGGCGCAAGCGCTGGTCGCGCTGAACCCGCTCGGGACGGACGATGCTGACGTAGCGCTGCAACTGGTCGTCGCGCTGTTGCTGGCAATAGGCGATCAGGCGCCGGTCGTTCTGCGCCTGTTCCCGGTGCAACTGCCCGACATCGTCGAAAGGTTGTTCCGGCTCGAAGAAGCGCGCCGACAGTTCGTCCGGCGGCTCCCCGCGCAGCTCGCGCTCCAGGGCCTGGAGGTAGAACCAGTCGACGGTCAGCAGGTGATTGAGGGTGGCCTTGATCGAGGGGAAGAAACTGCACCGCGGCGCGACCAGTTCGTCGCGGCTCAGTTGCCGGCACGCCTTGTACAGGCGGTGGTTGGCCCAGGCATTGTTGTAGGCCATGGTCAGCAGGTGGTGCGACAGTGGCTCGGCCATCTTGCACGTCCTCAGTGGAAGCGTTGCAGCTGCATCTCCCGCAGACGGCTGAGTGTCCGTCGGAACGGGAACTCCAGGTAGCCTTGAGTGTAGAGCGCTTCCAGGGGAACGTCGGCCTCCAGGTACAGGGCCACGCGCTGGTCGTAGCATTCATCGACCAGAGCGATGAAACGCCGTGCGCCGTTGTCCTGCGGTGACAGTTGCGGCAGCTCCCGATCGCCGGCCACCACCCGCTCGGCGCCATCCTCGGTGCCCCGGGCGATCCTGCCCGGGCGCTGCGCCGCACCGAGCGCCGGCACGCCGCTGAGCAGAATGGCGTCGAACGTTTCGCACAGGGCCATGAACTCCATGGCGGCCAGGGGCTGCTCACACAGATGCAGGTAATCGCACCAGAGTACCCTGGCGCTGCGGCGGATCACCTGGACGGTGCGGTAGCCGACGGGCAGGTCCGCATCAGTGGCCGGGGCGCCGCCGCTCAACTCGTTGAACACCTGCTCCAGCGCGCAGGGCTGGCCGGCCTGGCGCACCCAGTAGCGCTGCTGGCCGACACCGGGGTGCAGGCGATGATCCTGCTCACCCTGGACTGCCACCACCTGTATCGACGCCTCGATCGCGGCGATGGCCGGGAGGAAGCGCTCGCGGTTGAAGCCGTCGGCGTAGAGCTCGCGTGGCGGCAGGTTGGAGGTAGCGACCACCACTACCCCGGACTCGAACAGCACTTGGAACAGACGACCGAGAATGATCGCATCACCGATATCGTTGACGAACAGCTCGTCGAAACACAGCACGCGGATCTCTTCGGCGAGGCCTTGGGCCAGGGCCTTGAGCGGGTCGGCAGTGCCGTTGAGCTGGAACAGGCGCTGGTGGGTCCAGCGCATGAAGTGATGGAAATGCTGGCGGCGCGCGGGAATCGTCAGGCAACCATGGAACTGGTCCATCAGCCAGGTCTTGCCGCGACCGACCGGGCCCCAGAGGTACACGCCCCGGGCCGGTTCGCCGCGCTGCACGGCATCAAAGCAGTTTTGCAGGGCTTGCACGGCGGCCTGCTGGGCAGGGTCGGGAATGAAGCCCTGCTGCTCGATGGCCTGGCGGTACAGGGCCAAGGGGGTGTGGGACATGCTGACCCTCGGACAAAAGGGCACAGGGTATATCAGTAAGCCATTATTTGTATGTGGATTTTGAAGCCGGCGCGGTCCCTGTGGGCGGGTTCACCCGCGATTACTGTTGTGGATTCACTGAAGTAATCGCGGGTGAACCCGCTCCCACAGGGGCCGCGTAATGGCGGCTTATTCGGCCAGCCCCACCTTCAACAGTTGCCCATCCTCCTCATCGGTCAGCAGGTAGAGGAACCCGTCCGGCCCTACCCGGACATCCCGCACCCGGGCGTCCAACTGCCCGAGCATGCGCTCTTCATGGACGATCCTGTCGCCATCGAGCTGCAGCCTGATCACTTCCTGGGTTGCCAGGGCACCGATGAACAGGTTGTGGTCCCAGGGTTTGAAGCGACCGCCATCATAGAACGCCATGCCACTGATGCCCGGGGATTTCTCCCAGACGTGGTGAGGCGCTACCGTGCCCTTCACCTCCTTGCCCTTGGCCTCGGGAATGGGCATCAGCGAATAATTGATGCCATGGGTCGCCAGCGGCCAGCCGTAGTTCTTGCCGGGCTTGGGAATATTGATCTCGTCACCACCACGGGGACCATGCTCGTGGGTCCAGAGTTGCCCGGTCCAGGGGTTGAGCGCCGCGCCCTGCTGGTTGCGGTGGCCGTAGGACCAGATCGCCGGTTGCACGTTTTTCTGCCCGACGAAAGGGTTGTCCTTGGGAATCTCGCCATCGGGCAGGATGCGCACCACCTTGCCCTGCAGCTTGTCGAGGTCCTGGGCGGTCGGTCGCTCGTTGTTTTCGCCCAGGGCGATGAACAGATGACCCTCGCGGTCGAACACCAGCCGCGAGCCGAAGTGATTGCCGCTGGACAGCTTCGGCTCCTGGCGGAAGATCACGTTGAAATCCTCCAGGCTCGACAGGTCGCCGGAAAGCCGCCCACGCCCGACCGCCGTGCCGGCCTTGCCGCCCTCGCCACCGCCCTCGGCAAACGACAGATAGACCAGGCGGTCCTTGTTGAACGTCGGCGACAGCACCACGTCGAGCAGGCCGCCCTGGCCCTTGGCCCAGACCTCGGGCACGCCATTCAACGGCGCTCCCACCCTGCCCTCTGGGCCGATCACCCGCAGGTTGCCCTGGCGCTCGGTGACCAGGATGCCCTGATTGTCCGGAAGAAACGCCAGGGCCCAGGGGTGTTTCAGGCCCTCGGCCAGGGTCGCCACCTTGAGCGTGCCCTCCTCACTGGGGAAGGTTCGTTCAGGCGCGGCCTGGGCCAGAAGTGGCAAGAGTGCGGCAGTACCGAAGGCGAGCAGCCAGGATCGTGAGGTCATGCGGGCTTCCTTTCTGGGGGCGCGATCACGGTGCACGTTGTGAATCGCGGGGTGGGCGGATGGGCTCCAGGCGTGGCGCCTGTTGCTCGCGACGCAGGTTGTCGCCATTGCCGATGCCCCGGTTCTCCAGGGTTGGCGGACGGGATGGCGGCTGGGTGGACGGGCCGCGCAGCGGCGGCGTGGCGGGTACGCTGCCCTGCTGGCTATTGGGGTTGATGTCGCGGATGGGACTGTTGTGCGGGTTGTTTTCGCTCGCTGCCAGTACCGCCCCCGCGGCGCAAGCGGCAAGGACGGCAGCGAACAGCATCGGCAAAGGTCGGCGTGACATGGGCACCTCCCGCAATTGGGCATCTCCGAAGGTTGGATAGCCTAAGGTGCGAGAGGTTCGCCCGGAAAGCGCCGGGGCCGGCGCAGGTGATTCATTTTGTTACGAGGGAAGCATTGCCCTGGCGGCCCCGCAGCAGCACTGGCCTCAGTAGGCCAGCGACCAGGTCAGGGTGTAGGTGCGGCCGCGTCCCTGGTAGTCATACAGGTAGGCCGGGCCATAGGTCGGCGAGTAGAACAGCGTCGCGCGCTGGCCCCAGACGGTGCTGTATTGCTTGTCCAGCAGGTTCTGGATGCCGGCGCTGAAGGTGCCGAAACCGGTCTCCTGGCTACCCAGCAGGTCGAAGGTGGTGTAGCCGGAAATCTTATGGTCGGCATCGTCCTCGAGGGTGAAGGCGTGGTTGGCCTGCAGCCGCGCGTTGCGCCCGTCGCCCTTCCAGCCGACGAAGGCGGTGGACTTGGACAGCGAGGCATAGCGGGCATCGCGCTTGATCCAGTCGCCGTCAGTGTCTTCCTCCTCGGAACGCACCAGGTGCAGGGTGCTGCCGGCTTCCCAGCCGCTGTCGAAGCGTCGGGTCAGCGCGCCTTCGAAGCCGAAGTCACGGCTTTTCTTGTCTTCGACGTTGATGGTCAGGGTCGCCGAGTCGGTGCTGATGACCTTGTCCGACCAGATGTAATAGACCGCCGCCTGGGCATCCCAGTCCACATCGGCATAGCGCCAGCCCATTTCGACCTGGCGGCTCTTAATCCCGGCCAGCGGGTTGTCATCGACGCTCAGGCCAGCCTTGCCGTAGTACTTGGCCGGGTCCGGCAGGTCGAAACCTTCGCCGTAGTTGGTCCAGACTTGATGCCCGTTCTTGAAGTCGTAGATCGCCCCCAGGTTGTACAGGTTGACCTGATAGTCGTTGCTGCCACCGGGAATGCCCTTGAAGTCACCGACATCCACGTCCATCTGCTGGCGTCGTGCGCCGCCGGACAGGGTCAGGTTGTCGGTCAGGTGCCAGTCCAGTTGCGCGTAGGCAGACAGGCCGTCGACCCGGTAGCTCGGGTAGCGCGGCGCCTTGCTCGCGGTGTCCAGTTCGAGGCCACCACTGCTGGACGAGGTGCGCGCATCGAAGGTGCTCTGCTCGGCATTGAAACGCTCGCGATCGAGGTCGACGCCGTAGGTGAGCTTGAGGGTATCCCACTGCTTGGCAAACAGCGCCTTCAGGCTGGAAACCTCGAAGTTCTGCTGCGAGGCAGCGAAGTACACGCCGCGCGAGCCCCGGGGCGTACCGCTGTTGTAGTAGGGAAACGGGTAGAAATTGTCGTCTTCCTTGCGGTACGAGGCCTGCAGGTAGAAGTCCTGGCCGAGCACATCGGCATGGTGGTAGTTGGCGTTGAGCAGCAGGCGCCGGGTTTGCGGTTCGAGGTCGCTGGACAGGCCGCTGCGCAGTTCGGCGTCTTCCAGATCCGACGGTGCGTTGTAGTTCAGGTGCGGAAAGTAGATCCCGGTGCTGCCGTGGTTGCCGGAGTCGTAGTACTGCGCCAGCAGGTCGAGGCTCTGTTCATCGTTGAACTGCATGCCCAGGCTGCCCAGCACGTCGATGGTGCGGTTGTATTGCAGGTCGGTCTGGGTGTTATCGATGAAGATCTGCTCGCCGGCGCCGTCGTAGAAGGCTTCGTTCTGCTCGGCGGACACCCCCAGGCGGGCATTGATGCGCTCGTTGCCGCCACTGACCGATTGGGCAATGCGCGTCGACAGGTCGTCACTGTTGTTGAAGCCGCTGCTGGCCCCGATCTGGGTTTCGAAACGCGCCGGGCCCTCTTCGCCCTTTTTGGTAACGATGTTGATGATCCCGCCGGTGGCACCGCCGCCGTAGATAGCGCTGGCGCCGGACAGCACTTCGACGCGCTGGACGTTGAACGGCGAGATGCTGTCGAACTGGCGCGACAGGCCACGGGAGCTGTTCTGGCTGACCCCGTCGATCATCACCAGGACATTGCGCCCGCGCATGTTCTGGCCGTAGTTGGTCCGCCCTTCCGGCGCCAGGTCAAGGCCCGGGACCAGCTTGCCAATGGCTTCCTTGAGACTGACACCGCTGCTGATCTGCTCCTTGAGCTGCTCCTGGTCGACCACCCAGACGGTGCCGGGAATCTCGCTGATCGAGGTGCTGGTACGCGAGGCCACGCTGACCTCGATCGCCTTGAGGGCGATGCTGGCCTGGGGCTCGGCCTTGCGCAGGATCACCGTGTTCGTATCGCTGAACTGCCAGCTCATGCCGCTGCCGGCAAGCAGTTGTTGCAGCGCCTGCTCGATGCTGTAGCTGCCGCGCAGGCCCGGGCTGTCCAGGCCGGCGACGTCGCTGGTGGTGAACAGCAGGTGCAGCCCGGCCTGGTCGGCGAATTGGGTCAAGGTCTGGTCGAGGCTCTGCGCCGGCAGGTCGAGGCTGACCTGGCGTGCCTGGGCGGCGCTGGTCTGTGCAGGGTTCACGGCTTCGGCGGCATGGGCGGCGAAGGTGCCCCAGAGGCCGGCGGCCACGGCCGAGGCCAGCAGGGCCAGTTTGAAGGAACGGGTGGAACGTGCTGAGGACGGGGACAGACCTTTCACTGTTTTCTTCCAGACGAATACGTAAATGAGAATGAGTTGCTGATCAGTCTCACTACGACGATTCGGCCTTGCAGAACTTGCAGTGACTTTCGAAAAAAATTTTCGGTGCCCGGATCAGTACAGCACGGCCAGCCACGGCAGATAGGTGACCTTCAGCTCATAGCGTTGTTCGAGGGTGCGCAGCAGGCCGTGAGGATCATCGAGATCGAACACGCCGCTGACCGGCAAGGCACCGAGCTGATTATCGGAAATCAGGATGCGCCCGTGCTGGTAGCGCTCCAGCTCGGCGATCACTTCCCGTAGCGGGCGGCCGTTGAAGATCAGCTTGCCGCGTTGCCAGGCAGTTTGCGCCTGGGCATCGGGGCTCGCCGCGAGCAAGCGCTCGCCGACCCGCGCCTCGCCACGGGCCACCACCACACTGGCGGCGTGGCCCTGGCGACGCACGCTGAACACCGCACCACTGCCCTGCACCCGTTCGTCGCCGCTATCGACCACGAACGGCCGCGGATCCTGCGCCGGCTCGAACAGCGCCTCGCCTTCGCGCAACGACACCAGACGCCGGTCGTCGGTGTACTTCACCGAAAACGCGCTGGCGCTGTTGAGGGTGACCCGCGAGCCGTCTTCCAGGGTGACGGTGCGGCGCTCACCCGTGCTGGTGTGGTAGTCGGCCAGCAGTGCCGGTGCCTGTTGCCAGCCACCGTAGCCCACCAGCGCCAGCACCAGCGAAGCGGCGATGGCCGAGCCCCAGCGACGGCTGCGGCGCGGCGCGATGGGCAATCTGGCGGCAGCTTCGGTGTGGCCGATATCGCCCCACAGTGCCTCGGCCTCCTCGGCGGCGGCCAGATGTTCGGCGCTGAGTTCGCGCCAGCGCTGGTAGCGGGACCGGTCGGCGGCACTGGCAGTGCCCGAATGCAACAGCACCTGCCAATCGATGGCAGCATCTGAAAGGTCGAGGATGGGCTGGGGTTCGGAAGGCATGCGCGCGTCAGTCATGGTTGTGCTTGAGCCAGTCGCGGCAATGGCGCAGGGCCTGGCCGATGTATTTTGCCACCATGCTTTCGGATACGCCCAGCCGTTTTGCGATCTGCGCCTGGGTCAGGCCCTCGACACGGTTCAACAGCAACGCCTGGCGGGCATTGTCGGAGAGTTGCAGCAGGGCTTCGTCGAGGATGGCCAGGCGCTCCCGGGCCAGCAGCGTGGTCTCCGGCGCCGGCCCCGGGCAGACCATCTGCCCCGCCACATCGCTGTCGCCGAGGTTGCTTTCCTGGCGCTGCTCGCGGCGCAGGGTGTCGATGGCCAGGTTGCCGGCGACCCGGAAAATGAAACTGCGGGCGTGCACTACCGGCACGTCCTGCTCATCGATCTTCACCAGCTTGAGCCATGTCTCCTGGGCCACGTCGGCCGCGCGCTGGCGGTCGTTCATGCGCCGGGTCAGGAACAGCAGGAGATCATCGTAATGCTCCTGGAAACTGGCCAGCAGCCCTGAAGCGGGGGACGTCAGCATGAGTGGGAAAGATCGCCGTGGAAAGTAGGACATGAACTTTAATGAGAAGGATTATCTTTCAAGTCATGTACGACTTTCAACGCCGCCGTGCATTTGCCACACTCCGGGGCAACCTGTTCCCGGAGCAATCGCCATGTCTCGCCTGTTGCGCCATCTCACCGGCCTGAGCCTGATCCTCGCCCTGTCAGCCTGTGCGCTGTTCCAGGGGCGGGATCCGGTGAACATCAGCGTGATCGGTATCGACCCCCTGCCCGGCCAGGACCTGGAGTTGCGCATGGCGGTGAAATTGCGGGTGCAGAACCCCAACGAGACGGCCATCGACTTCAATGGCGTGGCCCTGAACCTGGAGGTCAATGGCCAGCCGCTGGCTGCCGGCGTCAGCGACCAGCACGGCAGCATTGGCCGCTTCAGCGAACAGGTGCTGGTGGTGCCGGTAAGCATCACCGCGTTTTCGGTATTGCGCCAGGCCGTGGGCCTGAGCCAGATGAGCAGCCTCGACGGCATGCCCTACGAGGTCAATGGCAAGCTCGCCGGGGGAGCCTTCGGCACCATGCGCTTCAAGGACCGCGGCACCTTCGAGCTGCCGCGCTGACGCTCAGGCCTTGCTGGCGCTGGCCGCCGCCATCAGCTTGTTGACCTCGCCGCGCACCATGTTGGCGTATTCCGGCGGCGACATGGCGTCCAATTCCGCCCGCACCCACTCCGCCCATTTGCCCTTGCGCCGCGGCTTCTCGCCGATCAGGCGGACGGCTTCGCCCTTGGCCTTGGCCAGGTTGGTCTGCCATAGCTCGAACAGCCGGGCTTTTTCCTCTTCGATCTCGGCCCGCTCGGCGAAACTCTTGTTGGCCAGATTGAAACTCATGGGGTAATTCCTGCCGCTTGAAAATGGGCGCTATCTTACACTGTAGCCGCCGATGCCCTGCAAACCGGTGCAACTTTTCCGTACCGGCGGGCGTCCATCACACATCGACGTATGATTTGACCGAGGAAGCGCAATGGCCAGGAAAACCACCCAGCACACCGAAAGCGAGCAGATCAAGGACCAGGCGTTCAGCGAATTGCAGGCACTGATCCAGGAGTCGGAGAAGCTGCTCAACGACAGCGCCTCGCTGGTCGGCGAGGAAGCCGAGACCCTGCGTGCCCAGTTGCAGCTCAAGTTGAAACAGGCCGGCCAGGCGGTGGGTAACGTGCGTGACAGGGCCAAGCCGGTGGTGGACGCCACCGAGCAGTACATTGGCGGGCATCCGTGGCAGACGGTGGCGATTTCGGCGGGGTTCGGATTGGTAGTGGGGTTGTTGCTGGGGCGTCGTTCCTGATCCGGAATCTTTAGTCTCATCGCTGGCAAGCCAGCTCCCACAGGGTTCGGCGGCGCCGCAGATTCTTGTGGGAGCCGGCGTTGCCGGCGATGGGGTCAACGGAGATTCAACGGCTCGACGACACCACAGGCAATCGCCATCCCCACCAGCTCCGGCAGGTGCTCGGCCTGCATGCGCTTCATGACCCGCGAGCGGTACAGATCGACGGTCTTGACGCTGACCTCCAGTTGCTCGGCAATCTCCCGGTTGGTGTAACCCTTGACCAGCGGCACGAACACATCGCGCTCGCGCGGCGTGAGGCTGTCGATCCGTGCCTGCACCGCGTCGCGCTGGCGGCTGCCGACCTGGATCTGCGACGAACGCCCCAAGGCATCCTGGACGCTGTCCAAAAGCATCTGGTCGTTGTACGGCTTTTCGATGAAGTCGCAGGCCCCGGCCTTGAAAGCCCTGACCACGATCGGCACATCGGCGTGACCACTGACGAAGATCACCGGCAGGTCGATCCCCTTTGCCCGCAACGCTTCCTGCACACTCAGGCCGCCCATGCCGGGCATGCGCACATCGAGCAGCACGCATGCCGGCAAGTCGCCCTCACAGGCATCGAGAAAGGCCTGGCCGCTGGTGAATGGCAGGGCCACCAGGCCCACCGACTCCAGCAGCCACACCGTTGAATCGAGCATGCCCTGGTCGTCGTCGACCACATAGACCTTCGGATCCTGCATCAAAGTCCCCTTGTTCAAGCGCTTGCCGCCGGCGCCAGCCGACAGCTCAGAATCAGTCCCCCGCCCTCCCCCGGGCTGGCCGAGAGCGTGCCGCCGAAACCTTCGACGATACTGCGGCTCATGCTCAGGCCAAGGCCCAGTCCTTCCGGCTTGCTGGTGGTAAAGGGGGTGAAGATGCCGTCCAATTGCTCCGGCGCCACGCCCGGCCCCTGGTCGATTACCTGGACCAGCAGGCGCGCGCCCTCCTGCTCGCCACGCAGCACGATCCGCGACGGCTGCCCCGGCTGATGCTCGCGGTTGGCGTCGATGGCGTTGCGCAGCAGATTGAGCAGGACCTGCTCCAGCAGCACGCGGTCGGCGTACACCGGCGGCAGATTGTCCGCCATTCGCTGCTCGATCGTCACCTGCGCCTGCGTCGCCTCCCAGGCACACAGGCGCACCGCCTCGCGCGCCACCCCGGCCACCGACAGCGCCTGCAGGCGCCGCGGTTCCTTGCGCAGGAAGGCACGCAGGCGCTTGATCACTTCGGCGGCATGGGTCGCCTGTTCGCTGATCCGCTGCAAACCCTGGGCAACCCGGCCGGCAGCCTGCGGATCACGCTCCAGGGCGTGCAGGTAACGTTGGCTGGCCGCGGCGTAGTTGAGCACGGCGGCCAGCGGCTGGTTGATTTCGTGGGCAATGCCCGAGGCCAGTTCGCCGAGGGTCACCAGGCGCGCGGTGTGGGCCAGTTCATCCTGGTGGCGGCGCTGCTGGGTCTCGCGCAGTTCGCGCTCGGTCATGTCGCGGGCCACCAGCGAGTAGTAACGTTCGCCGCCGGCCGCCGTATGCGCAAGCAACACCAGCGACACCGGAAACGCCGCAGTCCCGTCGTAGGGCGCCAGCCGCGCTTCGCATTGCCAGACGCCCTCGCGTTCGGCACGCAGCCAGCCCTCGTGATCGAGGCGCTGGCAAGCCTCGGCGTCGAGCAGTTCGCCCAGACGAGGTGCGTCCTCCACGGCGGTCAGGCCCAGGGCCCGGCGCGCCGAGCGGTTGAGGTAGGTCAGGCGCCCGTCAGGATCGGTGAACAGCACCAGGTCGGTATTGGCCTCCACCACTTCGGCCAGGCGCCGGCGGTTTTCCTGGGCTTCGATACGCACGGTGATATCCCGCGAGACACTGACGATCTCCACCACCGCACCGGTATAGGTCTCGCGAATGGCACGGCTGGCGATCTCGAACCAAAGGTCGCGGCCGTCGCGATGGCGTACGCGGCAGGTCATGGTCTGGTAGCCATCGCGCTCGAGCGCAGTCGAGGCCTGGATAAGGTGTTGGCGGCGATCCTGGGGATGCAGCAGGGCCTGCACCTTGACCCCGCGCAGTTCCTCCGGCCAGTAGCCGAGCAGGCGGTACGAGGCCGGCGAGGCATCGAGGAAACTGCCGTCGGGGGTGTGCCGGGAAATCAGGTCGGTGGTGTTCTCGGTAATCAGCCGGTACAGGCGCCGGGCCTGGGCCGCCTCGCGCTCGGCGCGACGCTCGCCGGTGGCGTCACGGCACCGCGCAACCACCTGATCGGCGCCGGCAGGGATGAAGGTCCATAGCAGAATGCGCTCGCCGGCCAGGCTCTCGACCTCGGCAATCGCCCGCTGTTGACCCAGGCAGGCGCGGACCAGCGCGGCATGGTTGGCCGGCAGCAGCACCGACAGGCTTTGCGGCGGCCAGCCATTGAGCTCGTCGCGCATGGCCGGGTTGGCGGCGCGCAACACGGCGTTGGCGTCGAGCAGCAGCGAGGGTTGCGGATCGTTATCGAGCAAGGCCGAAGGAATGAGCGTCACAAGGAGGACTCCGCTTTTTATAGTATTTGTACCATATTGCTATAGTCTATCTTCCAAGTAACATGGCGAACAGCGTAAAAATCAACGCAACGGAACGGTCACCCCGCTCCAGAACCCTGATCAGAGCTAACAATCAGCCAACAGGACATCGCTTTCTATGTCGATCTTCTCCGAGGGCCTGCAGCCCGCGCCTGTCAACCATGTCGCCCTTACTCCCCTGAGCTTCATCGAACGCACCGCTGCCGTGTATGGCGACTACCCGGCGGTGATCCACGGTTCGATCCGGCGCAACTGGCAGGAAACCTACCAGCGCTGCCGACGCCTGGCCAGCGCCCTGGCCGGCCGCGGCATCGGCCGGGGCGATACGGTGGCGGTGATGCTGCCGAATATCCCGGCGATGCTCGAAGCGCATTTCGGCGTGCCGATGATCGGCGCCGTGCTCAACGCCCTCAACGTGCGCCTCGACGCCGAAGCCATTGCCTTCATGCTGGAACATGGTGAAGCCAGGGTGCTGATTACCGACCGCGAATTCCACAAGGTCATCGCCGCCGCCCTGCAGTTGATGGAACACCCGCCGCTGGTGGTGGATGTGGACGATCCCGAGTACGGCGAAGGCTGCGCGGTCAGCGAGCTGGACTACGAGGCCTTCCTGGCCGAGGGCGACCCGCAGTTCGCCTGGCAGTGGCCCGAGGACGAGTGGCAAGCGATTTCGCTGAACTACACCTCCGGCACCACGGGCAACCCCAAGGGCGTGGTCTATCACCACCGCGGCGCCTACCTGAACTCGCTGGGCAACCAGATGACCTGGGCCATGGGCAATCATCCGGTGTACCTGTGGACCCTGCCGATGTTCCACTGCAACGGCTGGTGCTATCCCTGGACCGTCACCGCCCTGGCCGGAACCCATGTGTTCCTGCGCCGGGTGGATCCGCAGAAGATCCTCACCCTGATCCGCGAACACCAGGTCAGCCACCTGTGCGGTGCGCCCATCGTACTCAATGCGCTGATCAACATGCCCGACTCGGCCAAGGCGGCCATCGACCATCCGGTCAACGCCATGGTCGCCGGCGCGGCGCCACCGGCCAAGGTCATTGGCGCGGTGGAGGAAATGGGCATCAAGGTCACCCACGTGTATGGATTGACCGAGGTCTACGGCCCCGTGACGGTCTGCGCCTGGCACGCCGAGTGGGATGAAAAGCCGTTGCAGGAACGGGCGCGGATCAAATCGCGTCAAGGCGTGCGCTACGCCACCCTCGAAGGCCTGATGGTCGCCGACCCGCAGACCCTCGAACCTGTGGCACGGGACGGCAACACCCTGGGCGAGATCTTCATGCGCGGCAACACGGTGATGAAGGGCTACCTGAAGAACCCCGAAGCCACTGCCGAAGCCTTCCGTGGCGGCTGGTTCCATACCGGCGACCTGGCGGTCTGCCATCCGGACGGCTATGTCGAGATCAAGGACCGACTCAAGGACATCATCATTTCCGGCGGCGAGAACATTTCCACCATCGAAGTGGAGGACACGCTATACCGCCATCCCGCCGTGCTCGAAGCCGCCGTGGTCGCCCGGCCGGACGAGAAATGGGGCGAGACGCCCTGCGCCTGGATCAGCCTCAAGCCCGGCTTCGAGGACACCCGCGAGGCCGAGATCATCGCCTTCTGCCGCGAACACCTGGCCGGCTTCAAGCTGCCGAAGACGGTGATCTTCCGCGACCTGCCGAAGACCTCCACCGGCAAGATCCAGAAGTACCTGCTGCGCGACTGGGCCAAGGCGCTCTGATCCGTCCCTCCTTTTATTGCGAGAACCAAGATGCCTGAATTCAATGCCCCGCTGCGCGATATGCGCTTCGTCCTTCATGAAGTGTTCCAGGGCCCGGCCCAGTGGGCGCGACTGCCGGCCCTGGCGGCGACGGTCGACGGCGAGACCGCCGACGCCATCCTCGAAGAGGCGGCGAAGATCACCGGCCAATTGATCGCCCCGCTCAACCGTAGCGGCGACGAACAGGGCGTCGGCTTCGAGGCGGGCCAGGTCACCACCCCGGAGGGTTTCAAGGACGCCTGGCGCACGTACCGCGAGGGTGGATGGGTCGGCCTGGCCGGCAACCCGGAGCATGGCGGCATGGGCATGCCGAAGATGCTCGCGGTACAGTTCGAGGAAATGCTTTACGCTGCCAACTGCTCCTTCAGCCTGTACTCGGCGCTGAGCGCCGGCTGCTGCCTGGCCATCGACGCCCATGCCAGCGATAGCCTGCGCGCGCTATACCTGCCACGCCTGTACAGCGGCGAATGGGCCGGCACCATGTGCCTGACCGAACCCCATGCGGGCACCGACCTGGGCATCATCCGCAGCAAGGCCGAACCGCTGGTCGACGGCAGCTACGCCATCAGCGGCACCAAGATCTTCATCACCGGTGGCGACCAGGACCTCACCGAGAACATCATTCACCTGGTCCTGGCCAGGCTGCCGGACGCGCCCGCCGGGCCCAAGGGCATCTCGCTGTTCCTGGTGCCCAAGCGCGTGGTCAACGATGACGGCAGCCTGGGCGTGGACAACGCGGTGAGCTGCGGTTCGGTCGAGCACAAGATGGGCATCAAGGCCTCGGCCACCTGCGTCATGAACTTCGATGGCGCGGTGGGTTACCTGGTCGGCGAACCCAATCGTGGACTGGCGGCGATGTTCACCATGATGAATTACGAACGGCTGTCCATCGGCATCCAGGGCATCGGTTGCGCCGAGGCGTCGTACCAGAGCGCGGCCGCCTACGCCCGGGATCGCCTGCAAAGCCGCGCAGCCACGGGTGCGCAAGCCAAGGACAGGATCGCCGATCCGATCATCGTGCATGCCGACGTGCGCCGCATGCTGCTGACCATGCGCGCCCTGACCGAAGGCGGGCGGGCATTCGCCACCTACGTCGGGCAACAGCTGGATATCGCCAAATATGCCGAGGACGCCGGCGAGCGCGAAGCCGCGCAACGCCTTGTAGCCCTGCTGACGCCGGTGGCCAAGGCGTTCTTCACCGACACCGGCCTGGAAAGCTGCGTGCTGGGACAACAGGTATTCGGCGGCCACGGCTATATTCGCGAATGGGGCCAGGAGCAACTGGTGCGCGATGTGCGGATCGCGCAGATCTACGAAGGCACCAACGGTATCCAGGCCCTGGACCTGCTCGGGCGCAAGGTGGTGGCCGATGGCGGACAGTCGCTGACCCTGCTGGCCAGTGAAATCCGCGCTTTCTGCGAGAGCGAGCCGCCTTACGCTGCACAATTGCTGGAAGCACTGGTACGACTGCAGAGCACCACCCAATGGCTGCGCGAGCAGGCTGGCGTCGATGCCAATGCGGTGGGTGCGGCGTCGGTGGAGTACCTGCACCTGTTCGGCTATGTCGCCTACGCCTACATGTGGTCGCGCATGGCGGCGGTAGCGAAGGCCCGGCATGCCGACGAGCCGGAATTCTACGAAGCCAAGCTGGCCACGGCGGCCTTCTATTTCGCTCGCCTGCTGCCGCGGACCCTGTCCCTGCAGGCCGGCATCCAGGCCGGGAGCGCCAGCCTGTATCAGCTCGACGCCGAGCATTTCTGAACGGCGGATATCCCGGCACGCCCGAGCGTGCCGGTTTTCCGACCGCCGGTTGGTTTGTGCGGAAAAGCCGGCTTTGCAGCGGATTTACTGCAAATAAATCTCACAACTGATAGTGATTCGCCATGATCTCGGTTCCGGAGCCCCGCCACGCAGGGGTAGAATGGCCAAAACCGGGAGTATCAATGAATCAGGCCAGCCCCAGCGACGACGAACTCAACGCCATTACCGATGCCGCTGCGCATTGGTGCATGCGCTTGCACGCTGACGACTGCACTGAACAGGAACAGGCCGAGTTCGCCGAGTGGCTGACGGCCAGCCCGCTGCACCGTCGTGAGTTCGAGGCGATGCAGGATATCTGGATAACTGCCGACCAGCTTCCCCGCTCGCCTGCCCCTGCGCAAATCCTGCAATTGCCGCTCAAGCCCCGGCAGCAGCCACAACGTGCCCGGCACTATGCCTCGGCGGCAGTCATCGCCTTGCTGGCCCTGCCCCTGGCCGGCTGGGTCGGCTGGGACCAGGGCTGGCTGCCCAACGATTACCAGTCGGTGCAAAGCACCGATAGCCGTCGCACCGTCACCCTTGGCGATGGCAGCGAGGTGGAATTGAACCTCGGCACGTCCCTGCGCTACATGAACTTCAAGGACCAGCGCCGGGTCACCCTGAGCAAGGGCGAGGCGTTCTTCACGGTCCATCACGATCCACGGCACCCTTTCGTGGTCCGCGCCGGCAACGGCCAGACCGAAGTCACCGGCACCCGTTTCAACGTCTGGAAGTACCGCGACCAGGTCAAGGTGACCCTGGTGGAAGGCTCGGTGCTGGTCAGCAGCGAGAGCTTCAAGCTCGGCAGCGGCTACCGTCTCGGCCCGGGCATGCAGGCCGCCTACCAAACCGGCGATCTCGAACCGAGCCTGAACCAGACCTACGCCAATGACCCCAGCCTGGCATGGCGCAATGGCAAGCTGGTGATCGACAACCTCACCCTCGACCAGGCCCTGCCGCTGATCAACCGCTACCTCGACAGCCCTCTGCGCCTGGCCGATGCCAGCACCGGCAGCGTGCGCATCAGCGGGATCTACAACACCAGCGATGTGAAAAAGCTGGTGCGCACCTTGCCCAAGGTGCTGCCGGTGTACCTGACCCAGGACAAGAACGGCGACACGGTGTTGAACCGGATTTCGCCGCCGCCGAAGAAGGGCTGAGCCAGCAGCCTTAAGGACGACGCGGCCCCGGTGGGAGCGGGTTCACCCGCGATTGCGATGGTTAATCCGCTACCGTATCGCGGGTGAACCCGCTCCCACAGGCTCCGCAGCGCTCTTACAGCACCATCGCCGCCACCCACCCCGCCGCCAGCAGCGGCAGGTTGTAGTGGATGAAGGTGGGCACCACGGTGTCCCAGATGTGGTGATGCTGGCCATCGACGTTCAGCCCGGACGTCGGTCCGAGGGTCGAGTCCGACGCCGGCGACCCGGCATCACCCAGCGCCCCCGCCGTACCGACGATGCAGACTGTCGCGATCGGGTCGAAGCCCAGTTGCACGCACAACGGCACGAAGATCGCCGCAAGGATCGGCACGGTCGAGAACGAAGAACCGATGCCCATGGTCACCAGCAGGCCCACCAGCAGCATCAGCAACGCGCCGATGCCCTTGCTGTGGTCGATCCACACCGCCGACGCCTCGACCAGCGTCTTCACCTCCCCAGTGGCTTTCATCACTTCGGCAAAGCCGGAGGCAGCGATCATGATGAAGCCGATCATCGCCATCATCTTCATGCCTTCGGTGAACAGGTCGTCGGTGTCCTTCCAGCGGACGATGCCGGAAACCGAGAAGATCAGGAAACCCGCCAGCGCGCCGATGATCATCGAGTCCAGCCACAACTGGACGATGAACGCCGCCGCGATCGCACAACCGGCAATCAGGAGCGTCAGCGGGTTGTAGCTGACCGCCACCTGCTCGACCTGCTCGATCTTTTCCAGGTCGTATACGCGCTTCTTGCGATAACTGAAGAACACCGCAATCAGCAGCCCGGCGAGCATGCCCGCCGCCGGGATGGCCATGGCATGGGTGACGTTGACGCCACTGATATCGACGCCGCTACGGGCCACGTTGGCCAGGAGGATTTCGTTGAGGAAGATATTGCCGAAGCCCACCGGCAGGAACATGTACGGGGTGATCAGGCCGAAGGTGATGACGCAGGCCACCAGGCGCCGGTCGATCTGCAGCCGCGTCAGTACATAGAGCAGCGGTGGCACCAGCAGCGGAATGAAGGCGATGTGGATTGGCAGCAGGTTCTGCGAAGCGATCGCCACGACCAGCATCAGCCCGATCAATAGCCATTTGATTTTTCCGCCCTGGCCGTCGCGCTGCCCATGGAACATCGCCAAGGCCCGGTCGGCCAGGGCATGGGCCAGTCCGGATTTGGCGATGGCCACCGCGAAGGCGCCGAGCAAGGCGTAGGACAACGCCACCGTGGCCCCGCCGCCCAGCCCGCCATTGAAGGCCTTGAGCGTACCTTCGATCCCCAGGCCACCGACCAGCCCGCCCACCAGCGCACCAATGATCAGTGCGATGACCACATGCACGCGGGACAGGCTCAGCACCAGCATGATGCCGACCGCGGCAATGACTGCATTCATTCTTTCCAGCCTCTTGAAACGATGAAAAAGCACTAGCGTCGGCGACAGATATGCCCTGGGGGCCTGGCCGAATGACGGTATGTAATGTGGAAGGCGCACACTCTGAAGGAGGCCTCCCCCATTGTCAAAGCGCAGCGGCCCACAGCGGTGCAGGGGTCGCGTCGATGAACGAAAAGGACGCAATTAAATTGAACGTTTGAATAAAGAAACCAGTGCGGAGGCCGATACAGTCGGCGTGTCTATCTCTAATGGTTCAAAGGATTTCGCCAATGTCGTTCAGACAGCTTTCCATCCAATGGAAGATCACTCTGCTGGCCGGACTTTGCCTTGCCGGCATCGTCACCCTGCTGGTCGGTCTTTCGCTGTATCGCATGGAGCACACGACGGAGCTGGTCAAGGCCAGCAGCATGCAGATGCTCACCGAAGCGGCCGAGAGCCGCATCGAGTCCCAGGGCGAAGTCCAGGCGCTGACCATCCGCCGGCAGTTCATGGATGCCTACCAGTACGGCGCCGGATTTGCGCGCCAGGTGCTGTTCCTGCGTGAACAGGCAGAAAAGCGCTTCCTCGATGCCTTCGACCTGCGCGAGGACATGACCCGCCAGGTGCGCTCGGCACTGCAGGCCAACCCGGACCTGCTTGGCCTGTCGCTGGTGTTCGAACCCAACGCCCTCGACGGCAAGGACACGCTTTTCGCCAACCAGGATGCCCTGGGCAGCAACGAGACCGGACGCTTCGCCCTGTACTGGTCGCAACCGACCGCAGGCCAGTTGACCTCCATGGCCCTGCCGGAAAAGGACATGGCCGACACCAGCATCGGACCGAGCGGCGAGCCGGCCAACACTTGGTCGGTATGCCCGCGCACCACGCGCAAAACCTGCATCACCGAGCCGTACTTCTACGAGATCGCCGGCCAGCAGGTGCTGATGACCAGCATCGTGTTCCCGCTGATCGTCAACGACAAGGTCATCGCCACCCTGTCCATCGATATCAACCTGAACAGCCTGCAGGCCTTGAGCAAGGACGCCAGCGCCCGGCTCTATGGCGGGCAGACGCAGATCGGCATCATCAGCCCGGCCGGCCTGCTTGCCGGCTACAGCCCGGACGCCAGCAAGCTGGCCAAGCGCTATGCGGACATCGACACGGCCAGCGGCGCCGAGCTGATGCGCCTGCTGGGCGATGGCACCGCGCTGCACAGCATCCAGCACGAAGGCCGCCTGAAAGTGCTGGCCTCGTTCGCCCCGACACCTGGCGCCAAGCCTTGGGGCGTCCTGCTGGATGTACCGGAAAGCGCCTTGACCGGCCCGGCCGAAGCGCTCAAGCAGGAGCTGGACCAGCGCAATACCAGCGGCGCCATGATCGAACTGGCCCTGGGCCTGCTGGCCGCGGTGGTCGGCCTGCTGCTGATCTGGCTGCTGGCCCGCGGCGTGACCCGGCCGATCCTCCACGTTGCCCACCGCCTGCGCGAGATCGCCAGCGGCGATGGCGATCTGACCAGCCGCCTGGCCTACGCCGAGCAGGACGAACTGGGCGAGCTGGCCGGCTGGTTCAACCGCTTCCTCGACAAGCTGCAGCCGACCATCGCCGAAGTGAAAAGCTCGGTGCACGCAGCGCGGGATACTGCCGACAAGTCGTCGGCCATCGCCAGCCAGACCAGTGCCGGCATGGAGCAGCAATACCGCCAGGTCGACCAGGTCGCCACCGCGTCCCACGAGATGAGCGCTACCGCCCACGATGTCGCCCGTAGCGCGGCACAAGCGGCCCAGGCAGCGCGGGACGTGGACCAGGCGACCCGCCAGGGCCTGGCGGTGATCGACCAGACCACCAACAGCATCGGCACCCTGGCCGCCAACATGAGCACTGCCATGGGCCAGGTCGAAGGCCTGGCGGATAACAGCGAGAAAATCGGCTCGGTACTCGAAGTGATCCGCTCCATCGCCGAGCAGACCAACCTGCTGGCGCTCAACGCGGCCATCGAGGCGGCCCGTGCCGGTGAGGCCGGACGCGGCTTCGCGGTGGTCGCCGACGAGGTGCGCAACCTGGCCCAGCGCACCCAGGAATCGGTGGAAGAAACCCGCCATGTGATCGAGCAACTGCAGGCCGGCACCCGCGAGGTGGTGGGTGCCATGGACAGCAGTCATCGCCAGGCCCAGGGCAGCGTCGAACAGGTCGGCCAGGCGGTGACCGCGCTGCGCCAGATCGGCGAGGCGGTGGCAGTGATCACCGACATGAACCTGCAGATCGCCAGCGCCGCCGAGGAACAAAGTGCGGTCGCCGAAGAGATCAGCGGCAACGTGGCGACAATCCGCGATGTCACCGAATCGTTGTCCCATCAGGCGGAGGAATCGGCGCGGGTCAGCCAGGCGCTGAACAGCCTGGCCAACCAGCAGCAGGGCTTGATGGATCACTTCAAGGTGTAATCCGGCCTATCGGGCAGGGCCTCAGCGCCCTGCCCGTCTCGGCAGTTCGATATGTACCCGCAAGCCGCCCAGCGGACTTGCCTGCAGGTCCATCCGGCCACGCCAGGCCTCGACGATATCGCGCACGATGCCCAGCCCGAGCCCATGCCCGGCAACCTGTTCATCCAGGCGCGCGCCGCGCTCCAGCACACCCTGGCGGGCATCCTCGGGAATCCCCGGACCGTCGTCGTCGACCCACAGCAGGTAGCTGTCCGGCGTCTGGCAAATGCCCAGGCATACTTCGCCGTCAGCCCATTTGCAGGCGTTGTCCAGCAGATTGCCGAGCAGTTCCAGAAGGTCCTCGCGGTCCCAGGGCAGCGACAGCCCTTCCGGCACATCGCGGCGGATCAGCAGGCCGTCGCCATGGATCATGCCCAGGGTCGAGAGCAGGCCCGGGAGTTCCACATCGCAATCGAAATGCGCCCCGGGCAAGGCATCGCCAGCCAGGCGGGCCCGGTTGAGTTCACGGCTGAGGCGCTGCTGGATCTGCTCCAGTTGTTCGCGTAACTGCGCGGCCAGCTCCGGGGCGTCCTTCAAACGCTCGCTGGATGCCAGGCTAAGCAGCACGGCCAGGGGCGTCTTGAGCGCATGGCCGAGATTGCCCAGCGCATTGCGCGAGCGGCGCAGGCTGTCTTCGGTGTGGGCCAGCAGGTGGTTGATCTGGGCGACCAAGGGCTCCAGCTCGCCAGGTACTTCGCTGTCCAGTTGCGTGCGCTTGCCCTGTTGCAACTGGGCAATCTGCTCGCGGGAACGCTCCAGCGGACGCAACGAACGGGTGACGATCAGGCGTTGCAACACCAGCACCAGCACCAACGCCAGCAGACCGAGGCCCAGGCCGATCTGTTGCATGCGGCGAAAGCCATCGCGCATGGGCGTATAGTCCTGGGCGACGCTGATGGAAATGGCCCGGCCCTGGCGCCGGTAATCGGCGCGTAGCACCAGCAGTTGCTGGCCTGCCGGGCCGAGTTCAAGACCGTCATGCAGGCCGGCGGTTTCCGGCCTGGGCAACTCGGTGTCCCACAATGAGCGAGAACGCCAGGTCTGGCTGTCGAAGTCGATACGGAAGTAGTAGCCGGAAAACTGCCGGTTGTAGGCCGCGGAGATGCGCCGCTGATCCAGCTGCATGCCGTTGGGCCCCTGGACCAGGGCCATCAGCAGGTTTTCGCTTTCCTTGCGCAGGCCGCTTTCCAGATAGCGGTGCAGCCCCACCTCGAACAGCCACAGGCTGACCTGGGCCAGGGCCAGCCCGACCACCACCAATGTTCCCACCAGGCCGAGGCTGAGACGCGACTGGATCGACCTCACTGCAACGCCCCGCCAAAGCGGTAGCCCTGGCCGCGATGGGTTTCGATCACGCTGCGGCCAAGCTTGCGGCGCAGGTGGTTGACATGGACTTCCAGCACATTCGAATCGCGTTCGGTTTCACCGTTGTAGAGGTGCTCGGCGAGATGGCTCTTCGACAGGATCTGCTGCGGGTGCAGCATGAAATAGCGCAGCAGGCGGAATTCCGCAGCGGTGAGTTGCACATCCTCGCCGCTGCGGCTGACGCACTGACGGCCTTCGTCCAGGTGCAGGCCGGCGGCCTCCAGGGTCGGCTGGTTGGCCAGGCCGCGAGCACGGCGCAGCAGGGACTGGATGCGCAGTTGCAGTTCTTCAGGATGGAAAGGCTTGCTCAGGTAGTCGTCGGCGCCGGCCTTAAGTCCTTCGATCCGGTCGGCCCAGGAGCCCCGCGCGGTCAGGATCAGCACCGGCGTGACCAAACCACCGGCACGCCACTGGCGCAGCACTTCGAGCCCCGGGATACCGGGCAGGCCAAGGTCCAGCACGATCAGGTCGTAAGGTTCGCTGGCGCCCTGGTACACGGCATCGCGGCCATCGGCGAGCCAGTCCACCGCGTAGCCCTGGCGTTGCAGGCTGGCCGTCAGTTCATCGGCGAGCGAGACGTTGTCCTCGACCAATAGCAGGCGCATCAATCATCTTCCTCATCTTTGAGCAGGGTGCCGCTGGCGGCATCGAGCTTGATTTCGCGTACGACACCTTCACCGGTCAGCAACTCGACTTCGTAGACATAGACATCGTCATCCTCTTCCAGCTCCGCTTCCAGCAGGCGCGCCCCGGGATAGCGTCCCAGGGCGGCTTGCAGCAGTTGTTCAAGCGGCAGGATGACCCCGTCGCGACGCAGGGCCAGGGCTTCGTCCTGGTCAAGGTCGCGGGCCAGGGCCAGGGAGCATACCGCTAACAGTGCCAGCAGGGGCCAGCGGATGCCCAGGGCAAGACGTGTCATCAGCTGTCTCGTTCGTTCTTCAGGACTTCGCCGGTCTTGGCATCCAGGTCCACATCCCACTCGACGTTCTGCGCGTCCCGCAGTTCGACCTTATAGATGTAGCGGCCGTACTCTTCCTCCAGTTCGCTGTCGGTGACGGTCGAACCGCGGTACTGCTCAAGGGCCTTCTGTTTCAGGACATCGAGCGACTGGATCTGCTGGCTCTGCACCAGCTTCACTACTTGGTCGGGTTGCACGTCCTTGGCCAGGGCGACATTGGCTCCCAGGGCAAGGGTAGCGGCGGCGAACAGGGCAGTGAAAGTTTTCATCATGTTTCTCCATCGTTATCAATCGGGTACGGTGGAAAGTCTAACCAGCCGAACTTAATTGAAGCTGAAAATAGCTGGCGACATGATAGCGCGGTACGCCGCGGCTTATACTCGCCAGTCAACCCGTAGCGAGCCGATCCAATGACCGCCATCCATACACCCTTTCCTGCGCTGACCCTCAAGGCTGGCAAACGCGCATTGGCGCGCATACGCGAAAACGGGCTGAGCGCGGCAGATGTCGGCGTGCTACCGGGTGCCGCAGGTGGCCCCAAGGCGCTGGGTATCCAGGGGCTGGACCTGGCCTTGTTCGGCGAATGGCTGCCCCGGGCGCCACGGGAGCGGGCGCTGATAGGCGCCTCGATTGGCTCCTGGCGCTTCGCCAGTGCCTGCCTGCCAGATCCGACCACAGCGATCCGCCGCCTGGGCGAGTTGTACACGGCGCAAGACTTCGCAAAAGGGGTGACCCAGGCCGAAGTCAGCCGCAGTTGCCAGCGCATGCTCGATGATCTGCTTGAAGGCCGCGATGCCAGAGTCCTGGATAATCCGCTGTATCGCTTGAACATCATGGTAGTGAAGAGCCATGGCCTGCTTGCCGAGGATCACCGCGCGCGCCTGGGGCTGGGGCTGTCATCGGTGATTGCCGATAACCTCATCGGTCGGCCACGCCTGGCCAGACACTTCGAACGCATCATCCTTCACGACGCCCGCAGCGCGCCGCCACTGGGAACCCTGACGGACTTCCCGTCGCGTTGCCTGCCATTGGCGACCGACAATCTGCGCCATGCCTTGCTGGCGTCCGGCTCGATCCCGATGGTCATGGAAGGCGTGCGCGACATCCCGGGAGCAGGCTCCGGTACCTATCGCGATGGCGGTCTGCTCGACTATCACCTCGACCTGCCCTACAGCGGCGGCGACATCGTGCTTTACCCGCATTTCACCGACAAGGTGATTCCCGGCTGGTTCGACAAGGCCCTGCCCTGGCGGCGCGGCGATACAGAAAGGCTGAAGAACGTGGTGTTGCTGGCACCGTCGCCCCAGTATCTGGCCCGCCTACCCTACGGCAAGTTGCCCGATCGCAGCGACTTCAAGCGCTTCATGGGCGATGCTGCCAGCCGCCAGCGTTACTGGCGTACCGCAATGACCGAAAGCCAGCGCCTGGGCGACAGCTTCCTGGAGCTGGTCGAGCGAGGCACGCTGGGCGACCATCTGCAACCCTTGTCGTGACCTTGCTGGTAAACTGCGCGACAGCATTGGCTTTCAGAGTTGGATATTTTGGAAATCTTCAAAGAATTTACCTTCGAATCGGCGCACCGCCTGCCGAACGTCCCCGCCGGCCACAAGTGCGGTCGCCTGCACGGCCACTCGTTCAAGGTCGCCCTGCACCTGACCGGCCCACTCGATCCTCATACCGGCTGGATCCGCGACTTCTCCGAGATCAAGGCGATCTTCAAGCCACTCTACGAACAACTCGACCACAACTATCTCAACGATATTCCCGGTCTGGAAAACCCGACCAGCGAAGTGATCGCCAAATGGATCTGGGACCAGGTCAAGCCGCTGCTGCCGGAGTTGAGCAAAGTGCGGATTCATGAGACGTGCACCAGCGGATGCGAATACACCGGCGACTGATGGTTTAGCGCTTCACCAGAAAGGGCTTGCTCTGGTTACCAGGCAAGCCCTTTTTCGTAGCTGTATTCTCGTGATTCAG